>NZ_JASJSQ010000016.1:0-23429 GCF_030236855.1 Stenotrophomonas maltophilia group sp. Smal13 | reverse complement strand
ACACCGCAGCGCCTCCACCTACTCGCGCTCACCGTCCCGCAGCCCCTGCAACGGCAACGGCAGGCAGTTCTCGCCGCACAGTCCCAGCAGGGCCGCCGCGCAGGCCATGACGCGAATCCCGCCGAACCGGTCGTACAGGGACCACAGCGGCGCCAGCCGCGCAGACAGGGCAATTGCACCCTCTTCATCGCCACTCCCCACGGCCCGCATGATCTGCAGCGCAACCTCGGGGAACAGTCCGGCAGTTACCGAATACCAGCCATCGCACCCAGCCAGCAGTCCACGTACGGCCGACGCGTCGCCACTGACGCCCAACGTCACATGTGCGGGAACGCACGCACGCAGTGCAGCAACGCGCGCGTCAGCCTCGACGGGATCATCAGCAAGGCGCGGAATCTTGATCGAAGCGATGTTGGGCAGTGCGGCGATCCGGCCATGCAGTGCATCGGTGAAGCGGAAGTGCGTGGTGCCCGGATTGTCGTAGACGCAGATCGGTGTACGCACCGCCCTACAAATGGTCTCAAACAGTGCTTGCACCTCATGGTCCTTCAGGGGCTGGTAAGACACGGGGGCGAGCAGCAGGCCTGCAGCACCTGCATCCTCGGCGTCCAGGGCCAGTTCCAGCACATCACGGGTACGCAATGCACCGATGCCGGCGATCACCGGAACACCCCCGGCGTGCGCGAGTGCTTCGCGCAGCACGCGCTTGCGCTCGTGCTTCTCCAGATAGGCGTAGCTGCCAGTGGAGCCAAGCACGCCCATCGAATCAACATCGGAATCGGCAAGGCGCTCGATCA
The DNA here is from genome assembly GCF_030236855.1 of Stenotrophomonas maltophilia group sp. Smal13. NCBI lineage: Bacteria > Pseudomonadati > Pseudomonadota > Gammaproteobacteria > Lysobacterales > Lysobacteraceae > Stenotrophomonas > Stenotrophomonas maltophilia group sp. Smal13. The sequence continues at coordinate 22,632 of NZ_JASJSQ010000016.1, read as the reverse complement.
GTCCGGCAAACGCACGAAAGTCGATGCCGGCTTCAGAGAGCGGGGTCAGTGGAAACGCGCTGAGGCCTTTGAACATGGGATCTCCCGAAGGGGGAATGGGCTGGACGCCTGGCATTGTTTATTGTCCTATGACAAAACTCAAGTGTCGCCACGCAGCGTGTCTAATCGCCACGAATGACGCACCATGCGGGTCATGAAACCAAGCCTTTGCGCCGTCCAGCCTTCCCACTACGCCACCATTGCCGATTGGCTTGATTCCGCCGAGGCCACCCAGCGCTGGGCGGGCCCCGGCGTGCCGTTTCCCTTGCCGCAGGAACGGTTCGCGCAGGTGCTCGAACTCGGGCCGAGGCCTGGCTGGGCGCTGCTTGACGAGCAGGGCCAGTGCCTGGGCTTTGGCCAGTACTGGATGACCGACGCCGGCACCGCGCACCTGGGTCGCATCATTGTTTCCCCGCTGGCACGCGGGCGCGGCCTTGGCCGGCTGCTCATGCAGGCCTTGAGTGCACAGGCCATGCGCGAAGACGGTGTGCAGCGCCTCACGTTGCGCGTCTATCGTGACAACGCAGCTGCCGTGGCCCTGTATCGCGACCTCGGTTTCCAGCAGGTTGATGCGTCCTCGACGCCGGAGCTTCTGTTCATGCAGCGCACGTCGGCCTGAACTTCGCTCATGCTGGCAAGGTGGCCTGCAGGGCACACCATTGTTCTCGGGTAATGCGGCTGATGTGCTCGGTGCGGTAGTCGCCGAGGAAGCTGTTGAACTTGTTGATTTCGGTGTGGTGATGCTGGAAACCGCATTTGCTCTGCGCGGCCAGCGATTGCAGGTTGTCGGCGAAGTAGCCGCACCACAGCGCGTCCAGCTCCAGGTCCATGAAGGCGTGCCGCATCACTTCGCGCACCGCTTCGGGCACCAGTCCGCGGCCCCAGTACGGAACGCCGATCCAGTAGGCGATCTCACCCTCTCGATCGCTGATCTCGAAATTGCTGTCGGTGCCGATCAGGATGCCGACACAGCCGATCGCGTGGCCGTCCTCGCGGCTCTGCAGCGCGTAGACCTCTGGCCGATTGAAGACGGTGCGGATGATTTCGGTACTTTCCTCAACGCTGGTGTGCACCGGCCAGCCGGCGATGGGGCCCACGCGCGGGTCGCGGGCGTACTCGTACAGATCGGCAGCGTCGGTGTCGCGCCAGGGGCGAAGGATCAAGCGTTCAGTGTGCAGCTGCATATCGGTTCCACGGGAACAAAGAGAGTGCACAGGCTAGGTCGCCAGGCGCGATCGGCCCAGGGCGGGACCTTGATGGTTTCGGTACTTTTCACAACGGGTGGCCGAGCCCGGGTATGCTGGGGCCCGGAATACAGCCGGATCGGCCCATGGATCGCGTACCCCAGCTCCTGGACCAGGACGAATCCATGCGCCTGGAGGTCAGTACGCTGGCCGAAGGGCAGGGCGTCCCGTTGTCGTTCGGCCACGCTTATCTGGCGGTGCTGGTATGCGTATCGGGGCGCGCACGCTTTGCACTGAACTTCCGCGAGGTAGCGGTGCAGCGGCACGATGTGCTGGTGCTGGCAGAGGACACGCTGGCGCTGCTGCGGCAGCGCTCACGCGGCTTTCTGGCGGTGGTCTGCCTGATGCCCAAGGCGCTGGCATCGGAGGTGGCCTATGTGCTGCCCAATGCACTGTTCAAGTTCCTGCACGATCAGCCCCACTGCGTGCCGTCGCCGCTGGACGTGCCGCTGCTGCAGGGCTGGCTGCAGCAGTTGATGGATGCACAGCACAATGGCGGCCGCTATCGTCACGTGATGCTGCGCAACCTGCTGCAGACGTTCTTCCTCAAATTCGCAACGCTGTTGCCGGCGCGCAGTGTGGCCGTGGCGCAGGTCAGCCGACGCGAGCGCTTGGCCTGGAATTTCTGGGAACTGGTCGGTGAGCGCAGTACGCGCCAGCGCGACGTGCAGTCCTATGCCGACGCGCTGTGCATCACCCCGTTCTATCTTTCGCAGCTGACCCGCGAGTGCTTCGACGAAACGCCTAAGGCGTTGATTGATCGCCAGGTGGTGCTGGAAATCAAGGCGCTGCTGACCTACAGCGAATTGCCGATCGGTCGCATCGCCGAGCGCCTGTGCTTCGAGGATGCATCCTACCTGTGCCGCTACTTCCGGCGGCACACCGGGCAGTCGCTGACCGGCTATCGCCGGGCAGGGCAGGGCGGTACTAGTGCGACACGAACAAGGGCGCCGGTACTTCGGCCAGCAGATCCTCGGTGACCCCGCCGAGCACACGCTCGACCACCCGGCTGCGGCTGTAGGGGCCCAGCACCAGCAGGTCGGCGTCGGCATCGAGCACGTGCTGGCGGATGGTCGCGGCAACGCCGCCCTGGCTTGAACTGATCGCCTGGATCTCTACTTCGACGCCGTGCCGCGCCAGGTGCTGGGCCATCTCGGCGCCAGGTGTGGCCTCGGCCTTGGGCGTGTCGACCATCAGCAGGTGCACCGCTTTTGCACGTGCGAGCAACGGCAGCGCATCGGCTACCGCACGGCGTGCCTGCTTGCTGGCATTCCAGGCCACCACGATGCGATGGCCGACCTGGTCGCCATGCCAATGCGGTGGCACCAGCAGCATCGGCACGCCGGTCTGGCGCAGCGTTCCCAGCGGGTGCCAGCCAGAAGGGGCGCCGGGAGTACGCGGATAGCCGGCGATGATCAGGTCGCAGTACAGCGACTGCAGGGCCAGGTCGGCGCCGCCCAGATAGTCCGAGACGATGCGCAGTTCGGTGCTGATCTGCAGCGGCTCGGACACGGCACGCAGGTTCTGCATCAGCTGCGCGGTGCAGGCGGCATCCGCGCGCGCCTCGTGGTCGAGTGCGGCGGCAATGCCGGCACCGCGTGCGAAACCGTTGGCGATGTCGGTGGGATGCTGGGCGGTGGAGACCGCGACCAGATGGGCCTGCTGTGCCTGCGCCAGATGGGCGGCGATGTTGAGAACGCGGTCCCCGGTGTCGCTGGCGTCGAACAACACAGCGATATCGCGTAGTGGATGCAGCATGGCGTTGTCTCCTTCGATGCCTGTGACGCGTTCCCTGCCGTGCACCGACCCGGGTGCACCGGACGCATCCCTGTTTTAGCGCATCGGTGATCCGAATGAATCATCTTTGATTCAGTTTATTAATTAGTGATTCATGCTAGCGTGAGGGCGAACCCACACCTCAGCGCTTTCATGCGACCTGCTGCAGCACGCACCCGCCGCGACCTGCCCCACGCGCTGGCGGCCACCCTGGTCAGCCATCCACGCTGCACCCTCAGCGAACTCGCGCGCGGGGCCGGTATCAGCCGCGCGACTCTGTACCGGTTTGCGCCCACCCGGGAGGCGATCGACGAGGCACTGTTCGCGGCCGGCTTCGAGCGCGTGGAAGCGGCGGCGGTCTGGTTCGATGAGGGCGGTGATGCGCGCCACGTGCTGGAGCAGGTCACCGCCACGCTGCTGGCGGACTGGGAGCTGGTAACGCTGCTGTTCGCGCGGATGATGGAAGAGCAGCAGCGTCAGGGTGACCTGCATCTGCTGCCGGAGCGCTGGGCGCCGATCGGCGAGCGCTTCGAGGCCTTCTTCCTGCGTGGTCAGGCGGCCGGAGAGTTCAATGTTGGTTTCACCGCAGTGTGGCTCGCGGACTTCTACTGGACCTGCTTCTACGGCATCACCTGGTCACTGGCGCGCGGTCGGCTGGCGCCGGCAGCGGCAGCCTCTACGCTGCTGGCTTCGTTCCAGCGGGGAGCGATGAAGGGTTGACCGCAGGGCCCTGCTGCCGGGGCAACGTGGATTACGCCTGCTTCAACAACTGCACCAGCTGGCGCAGGCGGTACGGCTTGGGCAGGAACTCGACCTGCTCGGGCAGTGGAGGCAGCTGCGAGCGGGCGTAGCCGGACGACAGGATCATCCGTGCCTGCGGCTGTTCGCGCGCCACATGCTCGCTCAGTTCGATGCCGGACATGCCGTTGGGCATGCTGACGTCACTGAACACCACGTCGAAACGCGCTTCGCCCTTCAGCAGGGCGGCGGCCTCATGCGCATCGGCGGTCGTGGCCACGTCGATGCCGAGGTCGCGCAGGGCCAGGCCGATCATTTCACGCAGATCGGTCTGGTCTTCCACCATCAATACGCGGATCGGGTCATCGGTCATCGGCAGGGTCCTCCATTGCGGGGAGCAGCAGGCTGACCGTGGTGCCGACACCGGGCGTGGTGGACACGTCGACGAAGCCGCCGCTCTGGGTAGTGAATCCGAACACCTGGCTCAGGCCCAGGCCGCTGCCTTTGCCGATGTCCTTGGTGGTGAAGAACGGCTCGGTCGCCCGTTCGGCGATGTCGGCCGCCATCCCGTGGCCCTCATCGCAGACGCTGAGGGTGACATAGCCACGTTGCAGCGTGGAGTCCGCATCCGGATCGAGGCGATGTTCCAGCGCAGTGCCGATCAGGATGCGGCCGCCCTCAAGGGTAGCATCCGCGGCATTGGCGACCAGATTGGCCAGCGCCGTCTGCAGCTGCAGCGCATCGGTGTTGATCGCAGGCAGGCCGGGCGCCAGCTGGGCATCCAGCACCACCGTGGGCGGGCAGACGCGTTGCAGGTCCGGCAGCCACTGCCGTATCAGCGCATTGATATCCAGTGGTTCGCGGATCAGGGTCTGGCCGGTGCTGAAGGCCAGCAGCTGGCGGGTCAGCAGCGCACCACGATCGGTCGCAGTCTGCGCCGCATCAAGCAGCTCGGCGGCCCGTGCATCGTCACCGTTCACGCGCAGGGACAGCAGGTCCAGGGCGTTGCCGATGGTGGTCAACAGATTGTTGAACTCGTGCGACAGCCCGCGGCTGAGGCGGCCGACGGTCTCGAACTGTTGGGTATTGCGCAGCGCACGCTGGGCATCACGCAGCAGCCGCTGTGCCTGCCACTGCTCGGTGATGTCGCGGGTGATCTTGACGAAGCCGAGCAGCTCGCCTGCTTCGACGACCGGCTCGATGACCACGCTGGCACGGAAAGACGAGCCATCGCGGCGCACCCGCCAGCCTTCACTGGCGACGTGACCGTGCTGCGCTGCGAGGCGGAGCAGGCGCTGCGGTTCCCCGGCTTCGCGATCGGCAGCCAGATAGAAACGGCCAAAGTGCGTGCCGACCACTTCACCGGCTGAATAGCCCTTGATGCGCTCCGCGCCCGGGTTCCAGCTGCAGACGATGCCATCAGGATCAAGCAGGTACAGCGCATGGTCGCGCACGCTGTCGATCAGCAGTCGCAGTTGGCGGGAAGGGTCCGTCAGCACGGACGTCGTAGAAGCAGCTGCGTCCACGTGGAAATGAGCATTACCCCTGGGAGGGACGTGAAGCTAGGCAGTGCAGTGTGAAGAGTGCGTGCAGGCGCGACACGTGCCAATGGTCCTGTGCGGCTGAATACGACACGGAGTACCATCACCCACCCTTTGTGCTCTGGAACCGACCTGCATGCGTCCTGGTGCGACTACGCGTGACCGCTGGATCTGGATGACCTCCGCCGTACTGCTGGCATCGACCATTGCGTTGGAACTGGTGGTTCCGCTGGGCTACGCCGTCTGGCTGGCGTACTTCCTCGCTGTCGGCGTCACGCTGTTCCAGCGCAGTGCACGCGCGCCGTTCATCGTGGCCGTCGTCGCCTGCATCCTGTTGATCATCGGCTACAACGTTGCCCCGGCCAGCTCCAACTCGGCGTTCTCGTTCGTCAACCGCAGCATTGGCGGGTGTGCGTTCCTGATGATCGCGCTGATCGTCTCCCGCGCCATCCAGGCGCGGCGCGAAGCGATGCGCGCGCTGTGGCTGCAGGAGGCCGAGAACGCGGTGGCGATGAGCCTGCGCGGTGACCTGGGTCCGGAGCAGATCGCCGAGGCGGCGGCAACCAGCCTAGGGGCCAAGCTGCAGGCCGACGTCGCCGCCGTCTACCGCCTGGAAGGCGGGCGACTGCAGCTGACCGGCGGCCTGGCGTTGCCGTCCGGTATGCCGGCGTCGCTGGCATTGCAGGAGGGCGTGGCCGGGCAGGTGGCACGGGACGAACGCATCCGCCACCTGCATGGGGGAGATGATGCGGTGCTTGAGCTGCAGACCAGCCTGGGGCGGTTGCCGGTGCGCGAGCGCATCCTGGCGCCGATCAGCAGCGATGGTGCGGTGGTGGGCATCATTGAACTGGGACGCACCCGCGCCGGCGAACAGGATCGACTCGATGTCGAGCTGCTGGAGCGCTGTGCCGAGACCATCGGCATGGCGCTGCGTGCATCGCTGCTGCGCGCACAACTGGTGGTACTGCTGGAGGAATCCCAGCGCCAGGGTGAGGAGCTGCAGGCCCAGCAGGAAGAGCTGCGCGTGGCCAATGAGGAGCTGGAAGAGCAGAGCCGCAGCCTGCAGCACTCGCAGACCCATCTGGAAGAACAGCAGGCCGAGCTGGAACAGAGCAACGTCCAGCTGGAGGAGCGCACCCACGAGCTGGAGGCGCAGAAGCAGGCGCTGCTGGTCGCGCAGAGCCAGCTGGTGCGCAACAGCAACGAACTGGCCGCGACATCGCGCTACAAGTCCGAGTTCCTGGCCAACATGTCGCACGAACTGCGCACGCCGCTGAACAGCTCGCTGATCCTGGCCAAGCTACTGGCCGACAACAAGGACGGCACGCTCACCGAAGAACAGGTGAAGTATGCGCGTGCGATCCTGTCGTCCAACAACGATCTGCTTGCGCTGATCAACGACATCCTGGACCTGTCGCGCATCGAGGCCGGCCACGTTGAGCTGGCCGATGAAGTGGTGGTGACCGACAGCGTGCTGCAGCGCCTGCGCGAGACTTTCGAGCCGATGGCGCGGCAGAAGGGCCTGGCCCTGCAGATCGAGGCCGATGCGCTGGCGCCGAGCCAGCTGGTGGTCGACAGCCAGCGCCTGCAGCAGATCCTGAAGAACCTGCTGGCCAATGCGGTGAAGTTCACCGAGCATGGAAAGGTCAGCCTGCACGTGCGCGCGGCCGGCCAGGGGCGCATCCGTTTCGAGGTCTGCGACAGCGGTATCGGCATTGCCCGCGAGCAGCTGCAGGTCATCTTCGAAGCCTTCCGCCAGGCCGATGGCAGCACCCGCCGCCGTTACGGTGGCACCGGCCTGGGCCTGTCGATCTCGCGCGATCTGGCCGAGCGCATGGGTGGCAGCATCCAGGTCGACAGTGAACCGGGTCGTGGCAGCTGCTTCATCCTGGAACTGCCGTTGCAGGGCGCGCCGGTTTCGGAACCGGGCGAAGTGCCTGCCGCCGCCTCAATAGCGCCTGCGCCGCAGCCTGCGCCGCCGATCGCTGCGCGCACCGCTGTCGCACCGACCGTTGCATCCGTGGCGCCCGTCACCGCCAGCGTGGCCGATGACCGCGGCCGTCGCCAACGCGCCGGCCGCTTGATCCTGGCCGTCGAGGACGACGCCACCTTCGCCGAAGCGCTGGTGGCCCTGGCCCATGAACTGGACTTCGACTGCGTGGTGGCCGGGACCGCCGAAGAGGCGCTGACCCTGGCCAGCGAACTGCGCCCGAACGGCATCCTGCTCGATATCGGCCTGCCGGACGTGTCCGGCCTGAGCGTGCTGGAGCGCCTGAAGCGCAACCCCGATACCCGGCATATCCCGGTGCACGTGGTTTCGGCGATGGACCGCAGCCAGGTGGCGCGCGAGCTGGGTGCGATTGGTTTCGCGATCAAGCCGACCACGCGCGAGCGGCTGGTGACGGCCATCGAACAGCTGGAACAGACCAGCCAGCGCGACGTGCGGCGCCTGCTGATCGTCGAGGACGACAGCGAGCTGCGCCACAACCTGGAACTGCTGCTGGGCCGTGATCAGCTGCAGATCGTTGCAGTGGGAACGCTGGCCGGCGCGCTGGAGCAGCTCAGCACGGTCACCTTCGACTGCATGGTGATGGACCTGTCGCTGCCCGACGGCAGCGGCTACGACCTGCTCGAGCACATGGCCGGCAATGATGATGTCGGCTTCCCGCCGGTGATCGTCTATACCGGTCGCGCGCTCGGCCGCGAGGAAGAGCAGCGCCTGCGCCGCTATTCGAAGAGCATCATCATCAAGGGCGCGCGTTCGCCCGAACGCCTGCTGGATGAGGTCACCCTGTTCCTGCACAGCGTGGAAGCCAGCCTGCCCACCGACCAGCAGCGCCTGCTGCGCGAGGCCCGCCGTCGCGACACCGTGCTCGATGGCCGTACTGTTTTGCTGGCCGAGGATGACGTGCGCAACATCTTCGCGCTGTCCAGCGTGCTTGAGCCGCTGGGCGTGACGCTGGAGATCGCGCGCAACGGCCAGGAAGCGGTGGATCGCCTGGCCGAGCGCGAGGTCGACCTGGTGCTGATGGACATCATGATGCCGGAGAAGGACGGCCTGGCCGCGATGCGCGAGATCCGCGCGCAACGTCACCTGCAGGACCTGCCGATCATCGCGCTGACCGCCAAGGCCATGCCCGATGACCGCGAGCGGTGCCTGCAGGCCGGCGCCAACGACTACATCGCCAAGCCCATCGACGTCGACAAGCTGGTCTCGCTGTGCCGGGTCTGGTGCTCGCGGCAATGAACGAACAGGCGTTGTTCGACCTGGAGCTGAAGGTCCTGCTGGAGGCGCTGTACCAGCGCTACCACTATGATTTCCGCAGCTATGCGGTGTCGTCGCTGCGCCGGCGCATGCGCCAGGCGATGCAGCGCTATGAGTGCGAACGGCTGGTCGACCTGCAGTACCGGCTGCTGCACGAGCCGGAGCTGTTCGCCCAGGCCATGCAGTTCTTCACCGTGCAGGTCTCGGAGATGTTCCGTGATCCCGCGTACTTCCGTGAACTGCGCGAGCAGGTGGTGCCGGTACTGCGCACCTATCCCTCGGTGAAGCTGTGGGTGGCCGGTTGCAGCACCGGTGAGGAAGTGTGGTCGCTGGCGATCCTGCTGCATGAGGAAGGTTTGCTTGATCGCAGCATCGTCTATGCCACTGACATCAATCCGGCCGCGTTGGCCACCGCCGAGGCGGGCGCCTATGGCATCGACCGGATGGCCCAGTTCAGCCGCAACTATCTGGCGGCCGGTGGCACGGCGTCGTTGTCCGACTACTACGCCACGGCCTACGACGGCGCGGTGTTCGACCGCCAGTTGCGTCGCAACGTGGTGTTCGCCGACCACAGCCTGGCCACCGATACCGTGTTCTCCGAAGTGCACCTGGTGTCGTGCCGCAACGTGCTGATCTATTTCAACCGCGACCTGCAGGACCGCGCGGTCGGCCTGTTCCGTGAGGCGCTGGTGCATCGAGGCTTCCTCGGTCTTGGCAGCAAGGAATCGCTGCAGTTCGGATGCCACCATGACGCCTTCGAGGTCTGTTCGCGCGAGCACCGCCTGTACCGGAAGGTGGCCTGATGGCGCTGCCGGCGCGTCCTGCCGTGCTGGTGATCGGCGCGTCTGCCGGTGGCGTGGCGGCCCTGCAGGCGGTACTCGGTGCGCTGCCGGCGACGCTGCAGGTGCCGGTACTGGCCGTGCTGCATCTGCCGCGTGACCGCACCAGCCGCATCGCCGAGGTGCTGGCGCCGTACTGCGCGCTGCCGGTGCGCGAAGCCGAAGACAAGCAGCCGTTGCAGCTGGGCACGGTGACGTTCGCGCCGCCGGATTACCACCTGCTGGTGGAGGACGAGGGGGCGGTGGCGTTGTCGGTGGATGCGCCGGTGCTGTTCTCCCGTCCGGCCATCGATCCGCTGTTCGACTCCGCTGCTGCGGTGTTCGGCAGGCGGGTATTGGCCCTGCTGCTGACCGGTGCCAGCAGTGATGGAAGCGAGGGCGTTGCCGCCGTGCGCCGTGCCGGTGGCCGTGCCTGGCTGCAATGTCCCGAGGAAGCCGAAGCGTCGATGATGCCGGCCTCCGCCCTGCAGTACGCCGGCGCCGATGCCGTGCTGCCCCTTGAACTGATGTGTCGTCGCCTGAAGGAGTTGTTTGCATGAACCTGCTGCCACCGGACCCTGCGCAGTCGCAGTCCCCGGTCAACCTGCTGATCGTCGATGACGTGCCGCAGAACCTGGTGGCCATGCAGGCGCTGCTGCAGCGCGAGGGCGTGAATCTGCTGCTGGCCGGTTCCGGCGCGCAGGCGCTGGAGCTGCTGCTCGAGCACGAGGTGGCACTGGCCCTGCTGGACGTGCACATGCCGGAGATCGATGGCTTCACCCTGGCCGAACTGATGCGCGGTTCGCATCGCAGCCGCGACGTGCCGATCATCTTCCTGACCGCCTCCCCGGATGATCCCCTGCGCGTGTTCAAGGGCTACGAGAGCGGTGCGGTCGATTTCCTGCACAAGCCGGTGGCGCCGCAGGTGATCCTGAGCAAGGTCAACGTCTTCATCGAGCTGTACCAGCAGCGGCAGCTGCTGAAGGCGCGCAACGAGGCGCTGGAACGCGCGCTCAAGCTCAACGAAACAATGGCGGCGGTGCTGACCCACGACCTGCGCACGCCGCTGTCGGCGATCCTGCTGTGCAGTGACAAGCTGGCGCTGGAGATCCCGCAGGACAATGCGGGCGCGCAGCAGACCCTGCAGTACCTGGAGGCCAGCACCCTGCGCATGGCACGCATGGTCGAACAGCTGCTGGACTTCTCGCGGATCCGCAGCGGTGGCCTGCACCTGCAGGCCAGTGCCTGCGATCTGGCCGACGTGACCCGCGCGGTGGTGGCCGAAGCGGGCAGCGCGCATGGCGCGGACCGGATCCATCTGGACATGCACGGCGATACGCGGCTGCAGGGCGATCTGGACCGTCTCGGCCAGGTTGCCGCCAATCTGGTCGGCAACGCGCTCACCCATGGCAGCGAGGCGAGGGTGGAGGTGGACGGGCGCGATCCGCGCAGCGTGATGCTGCGGGTCAGCAATGCCGGCCGGATCGACGACGCGCTGCTGCCGCGGCTGTTCGAGCCGTTCAAGGCCAGCTTCCACCAGAGCAAGGGCCTGGGGCTGGGCCTGTATATCGTCGATCAGTTCGTGCGCGCGCACGGAGGGCGCATCGCAGCGCGCAACGAGGCCGGGCAGGTGGTGTTCGAAGCCCTGCTGCCGAGACGCGCAGAAGGGCTGCCTGCAGCGGCAAACTGAATTCTTCAGGAAACATCCACGGGCACTGAGACGGACTCGTCCGCAACTGCTACCGTGGGTGTACATCTTGTCAAGGAAGCACCATGCCACTGCGTGCCATCGCCTACGTCAGCCAGGCGTTGCCGGATCTTTCCGCTGAACGGTTGCAGGCGCTGGTCGACGATGCCGCCCGCTTCAACAAGATGGCGGGCGTGACCGGTGTGCTGCTGCATGACGGCGGGCGATTCCTGCAGTACATCGAGGGGCCGCCGGACGGTATCGATTCGGTGTACGAGCGCATCCTGCAGGCCGGCAGCCATGTCGACATCATCGAGCTGGCGCGCGGCCGCCTGGGCCAGCGTCAGTTTCCGTACTGGTCGATGCGCGCGTTGCCGGTGGATGCGGCGCTGCTGCGCCAGCTGTCGGCCAGCGACTGGTCGGGTTTCAGCCGGGCGCTGGAAGGTGATCGTTCGGCGCCGACCCCGGTGGATCTGCTCGACAACGTCGTGCAGCCCGCCCTCCACGCCGGCTGAGCGTCAACGCGAAGTGCCGCCGCAGTAGGCGGCATGCAGCGCCTGCAGCACGCCCAGTGCGGGCCCTTCAATCACGCGGTAGTGGATGGCCTGCGCTTCGCGACGCGTCGCGACGATATCCAGTTCGCGCAGCACCGCCAGATGCTGTGACAGCGCCGATGCGCTGAGGCCGGTCAATGCCTGCAGTTCCGGTACTGGTGCCTCACCTTCGACCAGGCGGCACAGCACGCGCAGCCGCGCTGGATGGGCCAGGCTTTTGAGCAGGGCTGCAGCCTCGGCGGCGTGTTCGGCCATGGCGGCGCTGTCGAGCGGGGTGCGGGCCATGGTTGACCTTTTTGTTTAGAAGTGTCTAATTTAGATAAATCTAAATCAAAGGGCAATCCCATGAGCGCCGTGAAAGAGGGCAGGGCATGAACCTGCCATGGACTGCGGTGGCTGGCGGAGCGCTGATCGGCGCCGCCGCGGTGTTGCTGCTCGCCACTGTCGGGCGCGTGGCGGGTATCAGCGGGATCGCTGCGGGCAGCTTGCGCGCAGCGGAAGGCGAGCGTGGCTGGCGCTGGGCATTCCTGCTGGGGCTGCTCGCAGCAGCGGGGCTGGTGCTGTGGTGGCAGTCGCTGCCCGAGGCCTCGCCACGTGTGCTGCTGCGCGATGCCTTGCCTGCCTGGCAGTTGATCGGCGCTGGCCTGCTGGTGGGCTTCGGCACGCGCCTGGGGAGTGGTTGTACCAGTGGTCATGGCGTCTGTGGCATGGCCCGCGGCTCGAAGCGCTCGCTGCTGGCAGTGCTGGTGTTCATGGCCTGCGCGATGCTGACCACGTTCCTGGTCCGTCACGGCGGAGGCCTGGCATGAGCCGCGCGGTCGTGGCCGCCGCGGTGGCAGGTGCGCTGTTTGGCGCGGGGCTTGCGCTCTCGGGGATGACCGACGCGCGTCGGGTACTCGGCTTCCTCGATGTGGCCGGTGATTTTGATCCGACGTTGATGTGGGTGCTGGGCTCGGCACTGCTGGTCAGTGCCGTCGGGCAGCGTTGGGTGCTGCGACGCGCGCAGCCGTGGTTCGCACTGCGCTTCCAGCTACCCAGTGCACGTGATGTCGATGCTCGCCTGCTGCTGGGTGCTGCACTGTTCGGTATCGGCTGGGGATGGGCTGGTTACTGCCCCGGACCGGCCATCGCTGGGCTGGCTGTCGCATCGCGTGAAGCACCGTGGTTCGTGCCTGCCATGGTGGTGGGCTTCTGGCTGCACGATCGCTTCGTGCGCTGAGGCTTCACCCCTGTGTCACCATGGATCGGGTCAGATCGACGGATCACGGGGAAAGGAGCGTAACGACATGGCACGGATGAAGTGGAAGGGAAAGGCAATGCTGGCCATGGCGCTGGCATCTGCGATCACGCCGGCACTGGCCTGCACGCGTGCGGTGTATCGGGGCGACAACGGCGATGTGATCACCGCGCGCTCGATGGACTGGAAGGTCGATGTGGCGACCAACCTCTACGTGTTGCCGCGTGGCATCGCACGCACCGGCCTGGCCGGTCCGAAATCGCTGGCCTGGACTGCGCGCTACGGCAGCGTGGTGGCCACTGGCTACGACGTGTCGACCACCGATGGCATGAACGAGAAGGGCCTGGTGGCCAACCTGCTGTGGCTGGTGGAATCGGAGTATCCGCAGCAGCGTGGCAACAAGCCGGGACTGGCGATCTCGCTGTGGGCGCAGTATGTGCTGGACAATTTCGCCACCGTGGACGAGGCGGTCGCGGCGCTCAAGCGTGAGCCGTACTCGATCGTCACCGACAAGGTGCCGGGCGAAGACCGCCAGGCGACGCTGCACCTGTCGCTGTCCGATGCCACCGGCGACAGCGCCATCGTCGAGTACATCGGCGGTCGCCAGGTGATTCACCATGACCGCCGCTATCAGGTGATGACCAACTCGCCGATCTTCGAGCAGCAGCTGGCCCTCAACAGTTACTGGCAGCAGATCGGTGGCACGGTGATGGTGCCGGGCACCAACCGCTCCGCCGATCGTTTCGCGCGCGCCTCGTTCTACATCAACGCCATTCCCAAGGCCGAAGATCCGGTGGAGGCGCTGGCCAGTGTGTTCAGCGTGATCCGCAATGCGTCGGTGCCGTATGGCATCACCACGCCGGGTGAGCCGAACATCTCATCCACGCGCTGGCGCACGGTGGCTGATCACAAGCGGCGGCTGTACTTCTTCGAGTCGGCGTTGACCCCGAACACCTTCTGGGTCGATCTGAACAAGGTCGATTTCGGCGGCCAGGTGCTCAAGCTCGATCTTGGCAAGGACCAGCGCAATACCTTTGCCGGCGATGCACTGGGCCAGTTCGTGCCCAGCGCACCGTTCACCTTCCTGGGCGTCGACGGTTAGTTCGACGCCTGGCTGGAGGCCGGGTAGACCGCCTGGATCGCGCAGCTGCCGCGGGTGTACTGCGGCAGCGGGGCGATGCTTTCACCGCGCAGATCGTCTGTCTCGAACTCGGCAGTCATGATCCGATCGCCGGGATTGCCACAGATCAGGCCGTTCTGCAGGCCCGAGTGGAAGCTCAGCTGCGGCGCTCGGTCGAGCTGGCGGCAGTGGCTGCCGAGTTCGACCCGGTAGTAGCGGTGGCCGCCATTGCGGCGCGGATTGGTCTCCACCAGCATGCCCTGCGGGTCGGATGACCAGGCACGCACGTTGCGGGTGGCAAAGCAATACGACGGTGAGCCGCCGAAGCTGCGGCGGATTTCCCTGCGCTCGCGGATGGTCACGGCGGGCAGGGTAGCCGTGCGCAGGCGGTCGCTGTCGCGGGCGACGCTGGCGTAGTCGCGATCCTGCAGCGGGGTGACAGCATTGACGGCGCAGCGGCGGCCGTCGACCACGACGCGTTCGCTGGGGCGACCACAGGCCCAGCCGGCAGGTGCTTCCAGCTTCAGCGAGGTAGCACCGCGGACGCCGGGACAATCTTCGTTGAAGTCGATCCGATATGCCTGACCGGAGGCGGCGCGCAGTGCGATCGAGCGCGGTGATGCCTGCTCCACTTCCTGCACGCCGACCGCGTCCATGCAGTGCGGGGCCGGGGGCGTACGCTCCTGTGCGGAGACCGAAGCTGCGAGCGCCAGGCCGAGGCTGCTGGCAAGCACCAGTGACACCTGCCGATGGGTCATGTCCTGCACTCCCTGCGTTGGATGACGGATCGACTATAGCAGCGGTTTGCACGGCCGTTGCTACACGCGCACACTGCGCGGATGGGCGCCATCTTCCATCTGCGGCACTACGGCCAGGCCACCGGCCTGGACCGCCATGACTACGCGCAGTGGGTGCTGCCGCTGCAGGGCGAACTGCACTTCGAGATGGAAGGCCGCGGTGGTCGCCTCGACCTGCTGCAGGGGGTTTTCGTTGCGGCCGGCGAAGCGCATGACCAGATGGCCGATGGTCCGAACGGTTTCGTGATCGTGGATTGTCCTCCCGGCGTGCTTGATGACGGCACGCAGGAGCATCTGTGCCGGCAGCGCTGGCTGCACCTGCCGCATGCGCTGCGACAACGCCTGGCGGGCGTGCAGGACGGGCAGCCGATGCCGGCCCTGCTGCCGCAGCTGCTGCAGGTGTTTGCACCGGCCGGTAGTGGCGCGCGCATGCAGGGACTGTGTGCGGCAGTGCAGGCCGATCCGGGCCAGGCGTGGCCGGTGGCGCGCATGGCCGCGTCTGTCGGGGTCAGCGAGAGCCGGTTGCACGCGCTGTTCCAGCGTGAGTTCGGGCTCAGTCCGCAGGCCTGGCTCAGTGCAAGCCGGTTGCGCTGGGCCAAGCACCAGCTGCGCACCAGCACGGCGCCGATCAGTGATATCGCGCTGGCCGCAGGCTATTCCGAGCAGAGCGCACTGACCCGCGCGCTGCGCCGTGAGTGTGGGCAGACCCCCGCCGCGTGGCGCAGGAACGCCGGACTGTAGCGTCGAGCCATGCTCGACGGCTTCTGCACCGACCACCTCGCGAACGGCAGTCGAGCATGGCTCGACGCTACAAAGGCGGGAGGGCAGTAGCCTCGGTCAAGAGCGCCCAGCGGCCAGCGCTTACACTGCGCGGCCTGTTCTCTCCCCCCGAAGAACCCGAATGCGCAACAACCCGATGGCCCTGGGCATCGCCAATGGCGTTGCCGCTGGCGCGCTGTGGGGCGTGGTCTTCCTCGCGCCCGCCGTGCTGCAGTCGTTCAATGCCCTGCAACTGTCGGCCGGCCGCTATCTGGTCTACGGTCTGATCGCTGTAGCCCTGCTGCTGCCGCGCTGGAAGCGGCTGGCACCACGGCTGGGCCGCGCCGAGTGGATCGGCCTGTTGTGGCTGAGCCTGGCCGGGAACCTGGTGTACTTCCTGCTGCTGGCGACGGCGGTGCAGTGGGCTGGCGGTGCGGCGGCGTCCTTGATTGTCGGCCTGATTCCGGTGGTAGTGACCCTGGTCGGTGTGCGCGAGCAGGGCGCGGTGCCGCTGAAGCAGCTGCTGCCGGCACTGGGCCTGTGCGTGCTGGGCGTGGCACTGGTTGGCTGGGAAGCACTGATGTCTGAGCACCTCGCGACACCGTGGCGGCAGCGCCTGATCGGCCTGCTGTGCGCGTTCGGCGCGCTGTTCTCGTGGGCGTTGTACTCGATCGGCAACAGCCGCTGGCTGGCGCGCCGACCGGATCTGTCGAGCCACGACTGGTCGCTGCTGACCGGTGTCACCACCGGCGGCCTGGCTCTACTGCTGGTGCCGATGGCCTTCATCGGCCACACCGGCGGGCACACGGCGGCGCAGTGGGGTGGTTTCTGGGCGATCAGCGCAGGTGTGGCGGTGGTCGCCTCGATCCTTGGCAATGCGTTCTGGAACCGTGCCAGCCGCCTGCTGCCGCTGACCCTGACCGGCCAGATGATCGTGTTCGAGACCCTGTTCGCGTTGCTCTACGCATTCGCCTGGCAGCAGCGCTGGCCCTCCCTGCTCGAAGCGCTGGCGATCGTGTTCCTGGTGGCCGGCGTGATGTTGTGCGCGCATGCGCATCGCACGCCCCGTGCGATCGCCGAACATGCCGGCTGAATGCGGCCGTCAAGCATGCTGATGGCCGCTTGGTCTCAGATGCAACCAAATGCCGGCACGTTGGCCGATGATCGCGGCAACGATTTTTTGCATCGCAGCACTTGACAGCGGCCCGGCGCACGGTGTTTTCTGTGCGTCATGGTTCTTGATGCCGCCCATGCCAGCCTGATCGCCCCCGCCACTGCGGGCCGTTCGACTGCGCCGGTCGCCACCACCACCATTACCACCACCACCGTCACCACTGCCCTGGTGCGGCCCGTCGTCTTCGTGTAACTCCCGAAAACCACGGCCCCGCACCATACAGGTGGCGGGGAAACTCGACACCTGCATGCGACGGGGCCTCCTACCGAGGTCTGCATGTCTTCCCACGCCCCCGCTCATCCCGTTGCCCCGGCCGATCTGGCTGCACCGTCCATCGTCGTGCACAAGTTCGGCGGCACCTCGGTGGCCGATGCCGAACGCTACCGCCATGTCGCCGGCCTGCTGCTGGCCCGCCCCGAATCGCTGCAGGTCACTGTCGTCTCGGCGATGAAGGGCGTCACCGACGCACTGATCGATCTGGCCCAGCTGGCAGCCAAGGGGGACGAAGGCTGGCGCGAGGCCTGGCATGCGTTGCGCGCGCGCCATCGTGGCGCCGCTGTGGCGCTGCTGGGCGAGCAGGTGGGCGAGACCGTCGAATGGATCGATGCCCGCTTCGATCAACTGGCCGACGTGCTGGCAGCGTTGGCGGTGATCGGCGAGCTGCCACGCGAAGTACTCGACCGCGTGCAGGGCCTGGGCGAAGTGTTTTCCGCGCAGCTGCTCGGCACGCACCTGCAGGCGCTGGGCGCAGACTGTGCAGTGCTGGATGCGCGCGACGTACTGGTGGTGGGGCATGGCGAACTGGGCGTCGATGTCGACTGGGAAGCCAGCGCCGACCGCCTGGCCAAGTGGCGCCTGCAGCATCCGCAGCCACGCCTGGTCGCTACCGGCTTCGTCGCCCGTGACCGTCATGACCGCATCACCACGCTCGGCCGCAACGGCAGCGATTACTCCGGCGCAATCTTCGCCGCGCTGTTCAACGCCGATGAACTGCACATCTGGACCGATGTCGACGGCGTGCTGTCGGCCGACCCGCGGCTGGTGCCCGAGGCGGTGCAGCTGGAGTCGCTGAGCTACGACGAGGCCTGCGAGCTGGCTTATTTCGGCGCCAAGGTGGTGCACCCGCAGACGATGTCGCCGGCGATCCGCCTCGGCCTGCCGATCTTCATCCGCAATACCTTCCAGCCGGCGCATCCGGGGACGCGCATCAGCGCCGAGCGCTCGCCGCGCGGGCCGGTGAAGGGCCTGACCCTGAGCCCCGGCTTGGCCCTGTTGAACCTGGAAGGCACCGGTCTGATCGGCGTGCCGGGCACTGCAGAGCGCGTATTCGCCGCCCTGCGCCAGGCGCAGGTGTCGGTGGTGATGATCTCGCAGGGGTCGTCGGAACATTCGATCTGCTGTGTGGTGCGTGCTGCTGAAGCCGGCCGTGGCCGCGAGGCACTGCTGCACGCGTTCGCGCATGAGCTGTCGGTGGGCCAGGTGCAGCGCGTGCAGGTCAGTGAGGGGGTCAGCGTGCTGGCCGCGGTCGGTGACGGCATGGCCGGCCAGCCCGGTGTGGCCGCACGCCTGTTCGAGGCGCTGGGCCGTGCGCAGGTGAACATCCTGGCGATCGCGCAGGGCTCGTCCGAACGCAACATTTCGGTGGCGGTGGATAGTGCCGATGCCACCCGCGCCCTGCGCGCCGCGCATGCCGGCTTCTGGCTGTCGCCGCAGACCTTTGCGGTCGGTGTGATCGGGCCGGGCAACGTCGGTGCCGCACTGCTGGACCAGTTGCTTGCCGCACGCCCGCAGCTGCTGGCCAAGGCCAATGTGGATCTGCGCCTGCGCGCGCTGGCCTCGCGTTCGCGCATGCGCCTGGAAGTGGATGGCCTGCACGCCGACTGGCGGGAGGCCTTGCGCGAAGCGGGCGAGTCCAGCGATCTGGATCGTTTCACCGAACACCTGCTGGCCGCCCACCTGCCGCATGCGGTGGTGATCGACTGCAGTGGCAGTGCCGAGGTGGCCGAGCGCTATGAGGGATGGCTGGCGGCCGGCATCCACGTGGTCACCCCCAACAAGCAGGCCGGCGCCGGGCCGCTGCCGCGCTACCAGCGCATCCGCGCCGCGGCGGCGGCCAGTGGTGCACGCTTCCGCTACGAGGCCACGGTCGGCGCGGGCCTGCCGGTGATCACCACGCTGCGTGATCTGGTCGATACCGGTGACGAGGTGCTGGCGATTGAAGGCATCTTCTCCGGCACGCTGGCCTGGCTGTTCAACCGCTTCGATGGCAGCCAGCCGTTCTCGCAGCTGGTCGCGCAGGCGCGGTCGATGGGCTACACCGAGCCGGACCCGCGCGATGATCTTTCGGGTGTGGATGTGGCGCGCAAGCTGGTGATCCTCGCCCGCGAAGCCGGCCACGCGCTCAGCCTGGAACAGGTACAGGTAGAAAGCCTTGTGCCGGCGCTGCTGCGCGACGGCAGCGTGGATGAGTTCATGGCGCGGCTGGGTGAGTCTGATGCCAGCCTGCTGCAGCGCCTGCAGGACGCGCGGGCGCGGGGGGCGGTGCTGCGCTATGTGGCACAGCTGGGTGCCGATGGCGCGTCGGTCGGTCTGCAGGAGCTGCCGGCCGATCACGCCTTCGCCAATCTGCGGCTGACCGACAACGTGGTGCAGTTCCGCACCCGTCGCTACTGCGACAACCCGTTGGTGGTGCAGGGTCCGGGCGCCGGCCCGGAAGTCACCGCGGCCGGTGTGTTCGCCGACCTGCTGCGGGTCGCGGCCGGTGAAGGAGCGCGCCTGTGATCGCACGTGCGTTCGCGCCTGCTTCGGTGGCCAACGTGGCGGTGGGCTTCGACATTCTCGGCCATGCCATTGCCGGTGTTGGCGATACCGTGAGCGTGCGCCGCATCGATGAGCCGCTGGTGCGCATCGAGGCGATCCGCGGCAGTGCCATTGAGTTGCCACTGGATGCGGCCGGGAATACCGCGGGTGCAGCCTTGATGTCGCTGCGCGCAGGGCTGGGCCTGGAGTTCGGTTTCGCGGTGGAAATCGACAAGGGCATCCCGTTCGGTTCCGGCATGGGCGGTTCGGCAGCGTCATGCGTTGCTGCATTGGTTGCCGCCAACGCGCTGCTGGATGTGCCGCTGTCGCGCGAGGCAGTGTCTCCGTTTGCGCTGGATGGCGAGGCGGTGGCCAGTGGTGGCCGCCACGGCGACAACGTGGGGCCGCTGCTGCTGGGTGGTCTTGCGCTGTGCACGGCCGATCGGCTGCTGCCGATTCCAGTGCCGGCTACCTGGCACAGCCTGCTGGTGCATCCGCACGCGGTGCTGGAAACACGCCGCGCACGCCAGGCCCTGCAGGGCAGCTATGCGCTGGGCGAGTTCGTGGCGCAGAGCGCGAACCTCGCACTGGTGCTCAGTGGTTGCCATCGCAGCGATGCCGCACTGGTGCGCGCGGGACTGCGCGACGTGCTGGTGGAGCCGCGCCGGGCCGGATTGATTGCCGGCTTCGAAGCCGCACGTGATGCGGCGCTGTCGGCCAATGCAATGGGCGCGGGCATTTCCGGTGCCGGTCCCAGCGTGTTCGCCTGGTTCGAGGATGCCGACCAGGCGCGTACCGCCGCCACACCGGTGCAGGCCGCATTTGCAGCCGCAGGTTTCGACAGTGACGCCTGGGTGTCGCCGCTGGATGCACCGGGAGCTCGCTTGTGCTGAATCCTTCCCCTTTACTGGATACCGAACCCATGCAATTTGTTTCGACCCGCGGCCAGTCTCCGGCCGTTGGCCTCAGCGCGGCGATCGCCGCCGGATTGGCGCCTGATGGTGGGCTGTACGTTCCGCAGATGCTGCCGGCGCCACGCGAGCTGCAGGCCGGGGCGACCCTGGCCGATACCGCCGCCGATCTGCTGGCACCGTTCTTTGCTGGCGACGCACTTGAGACCGCGCTTCCGGCGATCTGCCGCGAAGCGTTCGACTTCCCGGTGCCGCTGCGTGCGCTCGGCGGTGGTGACCACGTGCTGGAGCTGTTCCATGGGCCGACGGCGGCGTTCAAGGACATCGGCGCGCGCTTCCTGGCCGGTACGCTGTCGCGGCTGCAGGCCGGCAAGGACCGCGATCTGACGATCGTCGTCGCCACGTCCGGCGATACCGGTGCCGCCGTTGCGGCGGCCTTCCATCGCCAGCCCGGCGTGCGCGTCGTGGTGCTGTATCCGGATGGCCGCGTATCTCCGCGCCAGGCGCATCAGCTCGGTTGTTTCGGCGACAACATCCAGGCCCTGCGTGTGGCCGGTGCGTTCGACGATTGCCAGGCGATGGTCAAGCAGGCGCTGGCTGATCGCGAACTGCAGGCGCAGGTGCCGTTGAGTTCGGCCAACAGCATCAGCCTGGGCCGACTGCTGCCGCAGATGAGCTACTACGCGCATGCAGCGTTGAGCCACTACGCCGCGCATCGTCGCCGGCTCAATCTGGTGGTGCCGACCGGCAACCTGGGCAATGCGATGGCGGCCGTGCTGGCGCGCGCGCTGGGCGTGCCGATCGGTCAGATCGTGCTGGCCACCAATGCCAATGCCGTGCTGCCGGTGTACTTCAATGGCGGCGACTACCAGCCGCAGGCCAGTGTGGCGACGGTGGCCAATGCAATGGACGTGGGTGCGCCGAGCAACTTCGAGCGACTGCGCTGGCTCTACCACGGCGACGACGCGGAACTGCGTGCTGCGTTCCGCGCGTTCGCGGTGGATGACGTGACCATCCGCGCGACGATTGCGGCGGCGCATGCCAGCCGCGGCGAGCTGTTCTGCCCGCACACGGCCACCGCAGTGAAGGTGCTGCAGGACCTGCGTGCTCGCGGTGCCAAGGGTGACTGGGCGGTGGTGGCGACTGCGCATCCGGCCAAGTTCGAAGCCGTGGTCGAGCCGTTGATCGGCGAAGAGGTGGCGGTGCCGCCTGCACTGGATGCGTTGCTGCAGCGGCCGGCGCACGCCGAACCGTTGGCGGCCGATTACGCGGCATTGCGTGAGGTACTGCTGCGCTGATCGGAGAGGGACGCGGTTGCCGGCCAGCGGCCGGCACTACCAGGGAAATGCATTCAGGTAGTGCCGGCCGCTGGCCGGCAACCCCATGAACCGCGATGCGGTCAGATCAACCCTTCGCCAGCCAGCGTACGCAGCCCATCCTCGTCGAGGATCTCCACCACGTTCAGGTGGGGCAGGGCGATCAACCCCTGCTGGCGCAGCTTGGTGAAGGTGCGGCTGACCGTTTCCATGGTCAGGCCCAGATGGTCGGCGATATCGCCGCGGCCCATCGGCAGCGATACGCGCAGGCCGTCGCCACCGAGCTTGGCCTCGCGCGCGGCCAGGCGCAGCAGGAAATCGGCCAGCTTCTCGGCCGGCTGCAGGCGCGCCAGTGCCAGCGCGGCGTCCTGCGCGGCATCCAGTTCCTGGCAGGCACGCTGCAGCAGCTTGCGCTCCAGGTGCGGGAAACGGCTGCGCAGTGCCTTCATCTGTGGCAGCGCGACGCGGCACACGCGGCTGTCGGCGATGGCCTCGATGTCGTAGCGATGGTGGTCGCTGCCGCTCAGGCCCAGGTAGTCGCCGGGCAGCACGAAGCCGTTGATCTGACGGCGGCCGTCGGCCAGGGTGCGCACCAGGCGCAGTGCGCCGCCGGTCAATGTATAGACATGGTCGCGCTCTTCACCGGTGCGGGCCAGTGTGCTGCCCATGCTGAACTGCTGCGAGACGGTGACCTGCTCCAGCGCCTGCACTTCATCGGGCGACAGCGCCGAGCACACCGCAAGGTGGCGAACCGAGCAGTGCAGGCAGTCCAGCGTGGTGCAGGACGGCGAGGCGGGATCGTTGGTGGCGGGCGGAGCGCCGGAAGGCCGTGACATGTTGCGGGGGGCGTATCGCGG
>NZ_JASJSQ010000169.1:0-1853 GCF_030236855.1 Stenotrophomonas maltophilia group sp. Smal13 | reverse complement strand
CCGTTTACCTGACGGGCCTGAGACTCTCCAGCAACACAGTTGCTACAGGGACGTATTTACGGCGTCCCCCGCAACCGGACCCACCCCGCCATCCACGGAATGCCCGCTTTTGACGTTGACGTTGCCGTTGATTCGGCAGGTGCAGGGCGCAGCCCTGCCGGTCATCCCAACTGAACCCGCCGCCCTTCGCGCGCGCTGTCCATGCCGGCCTGCAGCAACCGCATCAGCTGCAGTGCCTGCACCGGGCTGACCGTCGGCTCGCCATCGCCGTGCATCGCCGCCGCGAACTGCGAATACAGCCGCCGGTAGTCGCCCGGCAGGTTGTCCACGGTACTGCGCTGCACATTGTCCTCAGCATCGCAGCGCACCAGCTCGCCGTGCCGTGGGTCGATGCCCCAGCCTGGCGCCCCTGGCGCAACACCGCGCCGCAGCTGTGCCTCCTGCACGTCCAGCCCATGCTTGATCCAGCTGCCACGACTGCCATGCACACTGAAGTGCGGCGTGGGGGCCGCCACCAGCGAACCGGCATGCACGATCGCGCGATGCCTCGGGTAGTGCAGTACCGCGTGGAAGTAATCGATGCCGCTGCCACCTTCGCGTTGCACGGCCAGATCGGCATCGATGGCCTCGGGCCAGCCGAACAGCACCAGCATCTGGTCGAGCAGGTGCGGTCCGAGGTCGTACCACAGGCCGCTGCCCGGTCCGTCCTGCTCGCGCCAGCGGTCGCGCACCTGCGGGCGGTAGCGGTCGAAGTGCGCATGGCACTCGGCCACGTCACCGAGCGCGCCTTCGGCCAGCAGCGCCTGCAGGGTGAGGAAGTCGGCATCGAAGCGCCGGTTCTGGAACACGGTCGCGATGCGTCCGGCATCACGTGCCGCAGCCAGCACCGCTTCGGCTTCAGCGACATCCAGCGCGAACGGCTTGTCGACCAGCACATGCTTGCCCGCGGCCAACGCCGCGATCGCCAGCGGTGCGTGTTGTGCGTTCGGAGTGGCGATCACCACCGCGTCCACCGCCGGGTCGTCGAACACCTCCTGCGGCGTGGCACGCACGTGCACGTCGCTGAACGCGCGCAGCAACGTGTCGCGCTGCGAACTGACGATGCTGTGCAGCACCAGCCCGGGCGTGTGCTGGATCAGCGGCGCATGGAAGACGCGGCCGGCGAGGCCGTAGCCGATCAGGGCCAGTTGCAGGTCGGGGCGCATGAGACGGCTCCGGCAATGGGGAAGGGCAGGGTAAACGACACCTGCGTACAGGCCAAAACTGAACCGTTGACGTTGGAATCGCCTCGATTCACAGCGGCATGACCGCAACGCCACGCCTGCTCTACGGAGGCTTGTCCAGACTGGCAGCACATCCCGAAGGAGTACGACACGATGAGCAATACCACCCGCACGCTGATTGCTTCCGCCCTGACCCTGGGCCTGGCGCTGTCCTCCTCGGCTGCCTTCGCCAAGGACCCGGCCGCGAAGAGCCCGCCGACCAGCACCCATCCGGCAACCCATGCTGATCGCCATGACTCCAACGAGCCGGTGACCGATACCTGGATCACCACCAAGGTGAAGGCCGATCTGCTGGCCAGCAGCAACGTTCCGGGCACTGAAATCAAGGTGGAAACCGTGAACGGCGTGGTCAGCCTGAGTGGTGCCGTGGCCACCCAGGCCGAGAAGGACAAGGCGGTCACCACCGCCAAGGGCATCAAGGGCGTGACCCGCGTCGATGCCGCTGCATTGAAGGTCAGCGCTGCTGCCAAGCGCTGACCCCGGAGGGCGCCCCGCATGGGGCGCCCGCTGCCTGGGTAGAGTCGAGATCCTATGTTCGTGGTCAAGCCTGCTGGAAGCAGGCTTGACCCA
>NZ_JASJSQ010000168.1:0-1995 GCF_030236855.1 Stenotrophomonas maltophilia group sp. Smal13 | reverse complement strand
GCTCGGTCGCGCCATCCATGGCGCTCACGCCCCCTCAACCGGACCCGCCCCGCCTTCGACAGTTGGCCGTGATCTGTCAGAACGGCATGGATCGGATTGGAACCGGCTTTTGTAGAGTCGAGCCATGCTCGACTGCTCTTGGTCCACAAACGCGAAACGCCCACCAAAGGGCGGGCGTTATGCTTTCAAATCAACAACCTGGCCCGACTCAGGGCAGGCAGCGCACCTCGGCCTGCAGCGCTCCGCGCCGCAGGCATTCGGCGAACAGCCTGCCCTGCCGGCTCGGCAGGGACTGGATGTTCTCCAACGCCCCCGCTCCCGCCCGGCACGTCCGCGAGGCCAGGGCCTGCAGATCGTCCTCCAGCTGTGCGCGGTCGATCGCATGGCAGCGATCAACCGCCAGCCGGTACTGCGCCGGCCCGATCCGCGTGCTGTGCAGCGTCGGGTCGCTCTGGCAGCCCGCCAGCAGGAGCACGCTCAGCACTCCTGCGGCGGCAGGCTTCACACCATCGCCTTCGACTGCTCCAGCTCCACCAGAAGGGTGCTGGCCAGTTCGTCGCGCGACACTTCGAACTGCTGCTCGCGCAGCAGGTCCTTCACCGCAACCACACCGCGCGC
Source organism: Stenotrophomonas maltophilia group sp. Smal13 (assembly GCF_030236855.1). NCBI lineage: Bacteria > Pseudomonadati > Pseudomonadota > Gammaproteobacteria > Lysobacterales > Lysobacteraceae > Stenotrophomonas > Stenotrophomonas maltophilia group sp. Smal13. The sequence continues at coordinate 1,377 of NZ_JASJSQ010000168.1, read as the reverse complement.
CAGTTCATCCTCACCCGCCAACACCACGAAGCGGATGCCAGCCTTGGCCGCGTACTGGAACTGCTTGCCGATCTTCTTCGGCTCCATCTGCACTTCGGTGTTGATGCCACCGGCGCGCAGGCGGCGGGCAATGTCCAGCGACTGCGGCATGCCCTGCTCGTCCATCAGTGCCACCAGCGCCTGTACGCTGCTGGCTTCGATGCCGTCGATCAGGCCGGCCTCACGCAGCTGCCAGAACAGGCGCGACAGGCCGATGGAGATACCGACGCCCGGCAGCTTCGACTTGCTGTAGTGGCTGGCCAGGTCTTCGTAACGGCCGCCCGAGCAGATCGAGCCGATCTGCGGGTGGTCGGTCAGCGTGGTCTCGTAGACGGTACCGGTGTAGTAATCCAGGCCGCGCGCAATGGAGAAGTTCAGGCAATACGCGGTTTCCGGCACGCCCAGCGCCTGCACCAGCTGCAGCACTTCGCGCAGTTCGGCGACGCCGGTGCGCAGGATCTCCGAAGAACCGGCGTCGGCTTCCAGCGTGGCCAGCTGCGCCAGCGCATCGGCATGGCCCTGCGAACGCACGGCGACGAACGCCAGGATCTTCTCGACCTGTTCTGCCGGGATGTTGAAGCCCTCGCCCACCAACGTCTCGCGCACGTAGTCGGCGCCGCGCTTGTCCAGCTTGTCGACTTCGCGCAGCACCGCCAGCTGGCGCTCACCCTCGGCCACACCCAGGCTTTCAAAGAAGCCGCGCATCAGCTTGCGGTTGTTCAGCTGGATGCTGAAGTCACCGATGCGCAGTTCCGAGAACACCGCATGGATGACCGCCAGCACTTCAGCGTCGTAACGCACGCTCAGGCTGTCCTTGCCGATCACGTCGATGTCGCACTGGTAGAACTCGCGGAACCGGCCGCGCTGGGCGCGCTCGCCGCGGTAGACGCGCTGCATCTGGTAGCGGCGGAACGGGAAGGTCAGTTCGTGTTCGTGCTCGGCCACGTAGCGCGCCAGCGGCACGGTCAGGTCGAAGCGCAGCGCCATTTCCGGCAGCGAGCGATCGCCCGACTCGGCCGCGTTCGCCAGCGCCCCGGTGGACTGCACGAAGTACACCTGGCGCTCGGTCTCGCCACCGGACTTGGTCAGCAGCACGTCGGACAGCTCGAACACCGGCGTCTCCACCGGCAGGAACCCGAAGCGCTCGTAGTTGCGGCGGATGACGTCCAGCATGCGCTGGAACGCAATCTGCTCGCGCGGCAGCAGTTCAAGGGTGCCGGGCGGGGTACGGGGCTTGATCACGGGCGGAACTCCTGCTGGAACGGGACGTGGGAGGGGGCGACATTCTAGCGCCCCCGCCACGGGCAGGGTCGAACGGCCGCTTGAAGTATCATAAGG
>NZ_JASJSQ010000167.1:0-2021 GCF_030236855.1 Stenotrophomonas maltophilia group sp. Smal13 | reverse complement strand
GGCTCCTACATACCGCGTAGGAGCCGGGAGGAACATACAAGCCATGCTCGACTGCAACTGGGAGGGCCAGTCGAGCATGGCTCGCCTCTACAAAGGCAGCGCCACCGGATCATGCACTGACTTGTCAGAATCGGCCACGCTGTCCAGGCCGCTTTCCCTCCCGGGAAGGCGCATGATGGCGGTGACCACGGCCCCCGGAACACGCACATGTCCCGCTTCGCCAGCTTCCGCGAGTTCTATCCGTTCTATCTCAGCGAGCACCGCCACCCGGTATCGCGCCGGCTGCACTTCGTCGGCAGCTGCGGCGTGCTGCTGCTGGTCGTTGCAGCGATCCTGCGCGGGCAGCCGGTGCTGTTGCTGGCCGCCCTGTTCTGCGGTTACAGCTTCGCCTGGGTCGGCCATTTCTTCTTCGAGAAGAACCGCCCGGCCACCTTCCAGCACCCGCTGTACTCGTTCATGGGCGACTGGGTGATGTTCGCCGACATCCTGCGCGGGCGCGTGCCCTGGTAGCTCCGCTGTGAATGTGGCCTTCACGCGCTATGCTGGGGCCTGGACGTCATAGATAAGGAAAGCAAGATGTTCCCGACCATGTTCTTTACCGTGGTACTGGCCTTCGTGGCCGTGGTGATCCTGTTCAAGGCAGTACGGATGGTGCCCCAGGGCTACGAGTGGACCGTCGAGCGCTTCGGGCGCTACACGCACACCATGACCCCCGGCCTGCATTTCCTGATCCCGATCGTGTACGGGGTGGGGCGCAAGGTGAACATGATGGAGCAGGTGCTGGACGTGCCCAGCCAGGAAGTGATCACCAAGGACAACGCCGCCGTGCGCGTGGACGGCGTGGTGTTCTTCCAGGTACTGGATGCCGCCAAGGCCGCCTATGAGGTGGCCAACCTGGAAGTGGCGATGATCGCCCTGGTGCAGACCAACATCCGTACCGTGATCGGTTCGATGGATCTGGATGAATCGCTCAGCCAGCGCGAGGTGATCAATGCCCAGCTGCTGAGCGTGGTCGACCATGCCACCAATCCCTGGGGCGTGAAGGTCAACCGCATCGAGATCCGCGACATCCAGCCGCCGCGCGATCTGCTGGATGCGATGGCGCGGCAGATGAAGGCCGAGCGCGAAAAGCGCGCGCAGATCCTCGAGGCAGAGGGTTCACGGCAGTCGGAGATCCTGCGCGCCGATGGCGAGAAGCAGGCCACCGTGCTGGAAGCTGAAGGCCGTCGCGAAGCCGCGTTCCGCGATGCCGAGGCGCGCGAGCGCCTGGCCGAGGCCGAAGCGATGGCGACCAAGGTGGTGTCGGCCGCGATTGCCGAGGGTGACGTGCAGGCGATCAACTACTTCGTCGCGCAGAAGTACGTGGAAGCGTTCAAGGAGCTGGCCAGTTCGCCGAACCAGAAGCTGGTGCTGATGCCGATGGAGGCCAGTGGCGTGATCGGTTCGATCGCGGGCGTGGCCGAACTGGCGAAGCAGGCGCTGGCCAGCCAGGACAACAAGGCCGCGGGCAAGCGGCCGCCGCCGCTCGGAGGCTGACATGCGCTGGGAAGTCGTCGGTTGGGGCGCGCTGGCGCTGCTGCTGTTCGCGGCCGAAGCGCTGGCGCCGGGTGCGTTCATGCTGTGGATCGGCATTGGCGCGGCGGCAGTGTTCGTACTGGTTGCGGTGTTCAGCGACATTCCACTGTTGTGGCAGGTGATCGCTTTCGTCCTGCTGAGTGTGGTCTCGATCCAGTGCTACCGGCGCTGGGGGAGGCCGCGGGCACGGCCCAGCGATGCGCCGTTGCTCAACCGCCGTGCCGAGCAGCTGGTCGGCCGGGAGGTCGCATTGCAGCAGGCCATCGTCGGTGGCCAGGGACGGGTCAGCATTGACGATGCGTCCTGGCAGGTGAGCGGTCCGGAGCTGCCTGCGGGTACGTGGGTGCGGGTGGTGGCGGTGCAGGGCAGCACGCTGCTGGTCGAAGCGGTGGCCTAGGGGTTCCCAGCCAACGGCGGAGCCCCTCGTGGGTGGTCGCGGAAGGTGG
>NZ_JASJSQ010000166.1:877-2238 GCF_030236855.1 Stenotrophomonas maltophilia group sp. Smal13 | reverse complement strand
TGCCCACCCATACCGCCCCGCCCAGCGCGCAGAAAACCGGAGCCGTATTGGCTCTTGACCTTGCCGTTGCCTCTGCGGGTGCCGGGCGCAGCCCGGCAAACCCTCTCAGGCGAACAGCGGGGCCTGGCGTTGTTCCAGTCGCAGCAGCGCGGCCTTGGTTTCCAGTCCGCCACCAAAGCCGGTCAGCGCGCCGTTGCTGCCGATCACTCGATGGCAGGGCAGGATGATCGGCAGCGGATTGCGCCCATTGGCAGCGCCGACGGCGCGGGTCGCACTGGGCTGGCCCAGGTGCTGCGCCAGCTGCAGGTAGCTCCAGGTCTGGCCGAACGGGATCAGAGCCAGCGCCTGCCACACGCGCAGCTGGAACGGCGTGCCGCGTGGCGCAAGCTCCAGGTCAAAGCTGCTGCGTTCGCCGTGCAGGAACTGCAGCAGCTGCTCGCGTGCTTCCGGCAGCGCATCCGGCGCGTAGTGCCAGTCGTCGCGGCCGCGTGCCGGGTGGCGGTTTTCCGGGAACAGCACGTGGGACAGACCACGTTCGTCACCGGCGATGGTCAGCACGCCGATCGGGCTGTCGAAACGGTCGAACAACAAGGTCATGTCGGTTCTCCAACGAAAGTGCCGGACAGGTGCCACAGGTGCAGCACGGCATAGGCACGCCAGGGGCGCCACGGTTGCGAGCGCGCTTCGGTCGCGCGTTCGCTCAGGCGCTGGCCCTGCGCATGGCCGAGCACCTGCTGCAGTACCAGGTCACCGGCCGGGAAGGCATCGGGCTGGCCGAGCCCGCGCAAGGCGATGTACTGCGCGGTCCACGGACCGATGCCGGGTAGTGCCACGCAGCGGGAAACGAACTCTTCCAGCGCCTGGCCCGGGCCGAAGTCGAGCGCGCCACTGGCACAGGCGGCGGCAAGCGCACGCACGGTGGCGGCGCGGCTGCGTGGCAGGCCGATCGATTCCAGTGGTGCTTCGGCCAGCAGCTCGGGGGCCGGGAACTGGCGATCGAACTCCGGCGGCATGCCTGGCAGGTGCGCGCCATAGGCATCCACCAGCCGCCGCGCGAAGGTGGTGGCCGCGGCCACGCTGACCTGTTGGCCGAGCACCGCGCGCACGCCCACTTCGAAGCCATCCCAGCCGCCCGGTACGCGCAGCCCGGGACGCTCGGCGATGCCACGCGCCAGCAAGGGTTCCTCATCCAGTGCGGCGTGGACCTGCTGCAGGTCGGCATCCAGATCGAATACGCGACGCACACGGCGGACGATGTCGGGGATCAGGCGCGGATCGACCGCGCCCAGCTGCAGGCGCAGTTCCGGGCGCGGGCGGTGGACGCACGCAGCGCCGTGGCGCGGACGGCAGGGGACGCCAGC
>NZ_JASJSQ010000166.1:0-867 GCF_030236855.1 Stenotrophomonas maltophilia group sp. Smal13 | reverse complement strand
GCGGCAGGCGGCGGTACGGGCGGTTGCGGTCGGCAGTGCCGCGCAGCAGGGTGGGGCGCTCGGGTGTGCCGAGCACGCGCTGGTAGCTGTCTTCGCCGATCAGCTCGATGCCGGGCAGGCTGCGCTTGCGCAGGAAGGCCAGCATGCGTGGGAAATCCAGTGGTGGCCGATATGCCAGACGCAGTACCAGGCAGCCATCGTCGGCGGCCAGCGGCTGGTGCTGGCGACGCAGTGCTGTCGGTGCCATGCCGCAGCCCTGCAGGAAGGCCGTATTGAAACGGCGCAGGCTGTTGTAGCCGGCGGCCAGCGCGACGTCGGTCACCGGCAGCGTGGTCTCGGTCAGCAGCTGCTTGGCCAGCAGCAGGCGATGGGTGGCGTGGATCTGCCCTGGCGTTGCGCCCAGATGTTCGACGAACAGGCGCTGCAGCTGGCGCGCGCTGAGTCCGATCTTCTCTGCGAGGTCGGCTACCGGCTGTTCCTGCAGGAAGCCACCATGGATCAGGGCCAGTGCGCGCTGCACGGTCTGCCCGGCCAGTGCCTGCTGCGCCTGCGGTGCCAGCTCGGGGCGGCAGCGCAGGCACGGGCGGTAACCGGCTGCCGCGGCAGCGGCCGCAGTCGGGTAGTAAGTGATGTTGCGCGGCTTCGGCGGCGGTGCCGGGCACATGGGGCGGCAATAGATGCCGGTGCTGCGCACGGCGGTGAAGAACACGCCGTCGAAGCGTGCGTCGCGGGCCAGGCGGGCGCGGTCGCAGGCGGCGGTGTCGAGGGCAAGGGCGGTGTCCATGGCGCCAGTCTAGGCGTGTGAGGGCGGGGATACTCGCCGGATTCGGACATGGATGCTGGAGGGGGGCTGGCAGGGCTTGCAGC
>NZ_JASJSQ010000165.1:0-2464 GCF_030236855.1 Stenotrophomonas maltophilia group sp. Smal13 | reverse complement strand
CTGGGCGCGGAACGCGGGCCGGGATCCCCTCCCCCATCCCGGCCCACCCTGGCGGCCCCGCTTTGCGGGGCCGTTTTTTTGTGGCGTATGGACTGAGCGCTATGTCATCCACGCATGGCGTGGCTCTACCGCACGTGCGCGTGGATACGCTGCCATGCGCGACGCTCACCAGAACGTTAGGCTGGGACCATGAACTACATCGTGACCACTACACACCGCAGCGAATTTCCGCACCCGATCACCCTGCGCCGTGGCCAGCCGCTGGTGGTGGGCGAACGTTATGAAGGGCCTGAAGGCTGGGAAGACTGGTTCCTGTGCGAGGCAGAGGGCCAGCAGCCGGGATTCGTGCCGGCGCCGGTGATCGGCCGCGACGCGCAGGGTGGCGCATTTACCACGGAAGACTACTGCGCGCGGGAACTGGATGTGGATCCCGGGCAGCTGCTGCGTGGCGAGCGCACGCTCAATGGCTGGGCGTGGTGCGTGCCGGAAACCGGCGAACCGGGATGGGTGCCGTTGGAGAAGCTGCGGGTTCTGGAGTGATCACGGTGGTTCATCCACGCATTGCGTGGATGTAGCCCACATCGTAGATCCACGCCATGCGTGGATACGGTGCCATGCAAGCATGGCACCCACCAGAGCCGCAGCAGTGCCATGCAAGCATGGCACCCACCAGAGCCGCAGCAGTGCCATGCAAGCATGGCACCCACCCCATCAGGCTATCAGCCGATGGTTTCCAGGCCACCCATGTACGGGCGCAGCGCCTCCGGCACGGTGATGCTGCCGTCGGCGTTCTGGTAGTTCTCCATCACCGCGATCATCGCGCGGCCCACCGCCACGCCCGAGCCGTTCAGCGTGTGCGCCAGCTCCGGCTTGCCGGTGGCCGGGTTGCGCCAGCGGGCCTGCATGCGGCGGGCCTGGAAGTCACCACAGTTCGAGCACGAGGAGATCTCGCGGTAGGTCTCCTGCGACGGCAGCCAGACTTCCAGGTCGTAGGTCTTCACCGCCGAGAAGCCCATGTCGCCGGTGCACAGCAGCACCTTGCGGTACGGCAGGCCCAGCTTTTCCAGCACCACTTCGGCGCAACGGGTCATGCGCTGGTGTTCGGCGTCGCTGTCTTCCGGGCGGCTGATCGAGACCAGCTCGACCTTCTCGAACTGGTGCTGGCGGATCATGCCGCGCACGTCGCGGCCACCGCTGCCGGCCTCGGCACGGAAGCACATCGAGTGGGCGGTCATGCGCAGCGGCAGGCGTTCGGCATCGACGATCTCATCGCGCACGATGTTGGTCAGCGGTACTTCCGAGGTCGGGATCAGGTAGCGCGTGGAATCGCCCACGGCGGTCTTGAACAGGTCGTCCTCGAACTTCGGCAGCTGGCTGGTGCCGCGCAGCGAATCGGCGTTGACCAGCAGCGGCACGTTGGTTTCCTCATAGCCGTGCTCGCCGGTGTGCAGGTCGACCATGAACTGGGCCAGCGCACGGTGCAGGCGCGCGATCGGGCCGCGCAGCACGGTGAAGCGCGAACCGGACAGCTTGGCGGCGGTTTCGCCGTCCAGCCAGCCATTGCGGGCGCCCAGTTCGACGTGATCGAGCACCTTGAAGTCGAACTGACGCGGGGTTCCCCAGCGCGCCTGTTCGACGTTGTCGTTCTCGTCGGCACCGGCCGGCACGTCATCGGCCGGCAGGTTCGGAATGCCCATCGAGATGGCGTCGATCTTCTCGCGCAGCTCGTCCAGCGCCACTTCCGAAGCCTTCAGCTCGTCGGCGAAGGCGGCGACCTCGGCCATGATGGCCGAGACGTCCTCGCCCTTGGCCTTGGCCTGGCCGATGGCCTTGGAACGGCTGTTACGCAGGCTCTGCAGCTCCTGGGTCCGCACCTGGATGCGCTTGCGATCAGCCTCCAGGGACTCCAGGGCAGACACGTCGAGCTCGAAGCCGCGGCTGGTGCGCAGGCGTTCGGCGAGGTCGGCGGGCTGGTGGCGGAGCAGGGCTGGATCAAGCATGGCAGGTGTCGTGGTGGGTATCAGGGATGGGATTATCGCTTGTTATACGGATTTCTGCCGCCCGGTTCATTCCCGGCGTGGCAGAATCGGGCTATTCCGTACTGGTCCGGTCCATGTCTGCACCCCGCTCGTCGTCCGCCAAGTCGTTCACTGTGCATATCCCGCGCAACGCCCTGAAGATCGCCGGCATCGCCTTCGGCGTGGGCGTGCTGCTGTTCGTGCTGGTCTGGCTGACCGGCCGTGACAAGGAGTTCTTCCGCGCCGACCCGGCCGCACAGACCCCGCAGGAAACCGCCCAGGTCGAGCCCCTGCCGGAACCCTTGGCCGCTGCGGCCGGTTCCAGCGACATGCCTGACGCCAAGCCGGCACCGGTGGAGGAAGAAGCGCCGAAGCTGGTCGAAACCGCTCCGCCGCCACCCGCCCCGATCGCCGAGCCGGCCCCGGCCGCCCCGGGCGCTGCGTCG
>NZ_JASJSQ010000164.1:0-2794 GCF_030236855.1 Stenotrophomonas maltophilia group sp. Smal13 | reverse complement strand
CCCGCTTTCGCCCGGTCAAAAGGGGCAGCGGGCGGCGGCGGAGATTGGCCCGGGGAGTAACACGGGCCAAAAGGGTCAGCAGGACGCAATTATCGACTACCTGACCATTGTGGTCCCGCTCTCCGCCCTTGAAGAGGTGAACTGCAAGAAGCTCGACCTCTTGATGTTCCGCATCTTCGGCTTCCGTGGCGAAGTTGTTGCCGGTGCGATTCGTGAGAAGAACTGGAACTTCTACGAGCAGTCGGCGGTGTTGATCGACCGGGAAAACGAGGTTGTCGGGCGTGTCGGCATTGGCGGCAAGAAGAGCACCGTGTGCCTGAGCCTCACCGGCATGGGCTGCAAGTGGATTCGTGACTGGCCGCGCGTCTACAAGCAGTGCGCCATGCTGGACGCCAAGATCACCCGCGTTGACTGCGCGCACGACGACTACGAAGGCGAACGCCTGGACGTGCATGCGCTCCGCGAGGTTGCCGCACGGGGCGGATTTACCGAGGGCGGATGCCCTCCGCGTCACCGCTTCATTTCCGATGAAGGCCACAACACCGGCTGCACGCTGTACGTCGGCGGCAAAGGCCACAAGGAACTGTGCGTGTACGAGAAGGGCAAGGCTGAAGGCCTGTCGTCCTCACGCTGGGTCCGCGCGGAAGTGCGCTTGTACGGCAAGCACATGGAAATCCCGCTGGACGTGCTGTTGAACCCCGGCGCGTATCTGCGGGGTTCGTACAGCGCCTTGCAGAACCTCATTACGGGCGTGTGCACGCGACTGCGCACGCTGCAAAAGCAAGTGGAAACCTCTGTCGAAGCCGGTATCGAGTGGGCGCATCGACAGGTAGGGCCTTTCCTCAACGTCCTTCGCGGAGCGCTCGGCGATTCATGGGCCGACTTCGCAGAGAGCCGCATCCTCCGTGACGGTCACCCCGGACGGTTTCGCGGTATTGCCAAGGGTGAACCACTCCATCGATATGTGAGAGAAGAACTATGCCTATCTGCCGCGTGAAGTCTGCTGCCGTCGAAGAACGGCACAACACCAAGACCAATACCATCAATCGTTCGCAGACCGCAGGCCTTGACCTGGGCAACGGCTTCGAACTGCCTTTTCGGGTAGGTCTCGGCCAGCGTCCGCCGTATCCGGCTGGCGAGTACGACATTGATCCGCAGTCCTTCGCACTGAGCGAGTACGGCGATCTGGTGCTGAAGCGTTACGTGGACCTCGTTCCGCTGCAGGCGAAGGCCGCAGCCGCACCAAAGGTCTAAGCCATGGCCGTGTGCGTGTCTCTGACGGCTGAGGGGACGCTCGTACCCACCGGGGAGCCTGCATCGCAGTGTGGTGGGTATGTGCTTGTGTCAGCGGCAGAGCACGCACAGGCCTCAATTCTCATCGATCTATTCCAGTGGCCCGAACCTGAGGTGGCTACTGGTTGGTTCTCGGGGGTGTTCACGTTGGTTCTTGCACTGAACGTGCTGGGCTACATCGTGGGCGCCGTCGTGAAGTCGGTCAGTACAGAACGGGATTGACCACCCATTTCCCGCGCAGATCGCGCATCACAGAAGGAGTAGTGCAATGGATTTCGACAGCATCCTGACCGGCCTCGCAGCCACCAGTGCCGTTACCGCCATCATTGGTGCCGGTGCCATCAAGGCGTCCCCGGGCTTCGCCCGCTGGGCGACCAACAAGGTCGCCACCTTCTTCCGCTGATCGCGGAAGAATCGTAACGGGGAGGGGCTGGGAAACCGGCCCCGATTCCTATGCAGACACAGCCCGATGACGTCAACGCCGAGGAATGCCAGGACGACTGGTGCCCTGAGTGTGGCGGTGATGACGTGATTGTGTTGGACGACGGGAACTTGTGGTGCTTGGAGTGCCGCATCGTCATTGACTACTAAGGGTGGGTGATGGACTTCAGTGGGGTATTCCTCGGGCTATCCGTCGCACAGGTGGTTGCAGCAATTGTCGGTGCCGGCACATTGATGGCACTCCCTTGGTTCGGTCGATGGTGCGTCGACAAGATCGCAGGCTTCTTTGAGGACCGCGAGGACCAAGACGCGGACGAACACGCCGACGATGAGTCGGGTGACGTTGAAGAGGTCGTGTGCGCTGACACCGGCCATGACTATGACGGCGGAGAGTGTGTCTTCTGCGGCGCACTGGAAAGGGAGGATTGACGATGCTTGTGTGCATGGTCTTTGCATTCATTGGCGGCCTTGCTGGTCACGCCGTCGCATTGGCGTTTAATGAGGCGAGCCAGTGAAGCGATTTCTTGCTGCGGTGCTGTTCGTCGCTGCGGGTTCTATTTCATGGGGCGCGCTCGCTGCCGTCCAGCAGTGTTTGGTGGCCGGCAAGTACGCAACGTGCGACGAAGGCACCGCATTTGCCGAGTGCAAGATGTTCCAAGGCGTGACCGAGGCATGGGCCGCATCCAACCCCGGCGTTAGGATCAAGGACGCATGTACGGTCGTGCCTGCAAGCGGCGGGATCTCGAGTTTCAGGGGCACGATGTACACCTACATGACGTTCCCATTTCGTGAGGCAACAGCGCTTGAGTACTCCTACCCATCGGCCAAGAAATGCTCGGCCCGGCCAGAGCAGACCGGGTGGAAGGGTACAGGCATTGGTGGAATGGGCTCCGTCTGCAGCGATGGCTGCGCATACGAGGGTTCTGTCTATGCAGGCTCTCCGATTGGCATTCTGTTCACGCCTACCGGCGCCACGTGCACCACAAATGTCCACCCGGCGCCTACCACGCCCGACCCGGGCGAGGGGGGCGGGGATGGCGGCGGCACCGGTCCGGGCGAT
>NZ_JASJSQ010000163.1:0-2914 GCF_030236855.1 Stenotrophomonas maltophilia group sp. Smal13 | reverse complement strand
CGTGGATCTACCGTGTCGACCAAGGTCGACACCCACCAGAGCAGAATGCCGCCCCGACAGATCGGGGTAGCCTCCCACAGGAAACCAGCTTCTGCCGTTGCCGTTGAGGTTTCCGGCCAGCGGCCGGCACTACCGCGGGTGCCGGGTGCAACCCGGCCGACGCCCCCAACCGGTACAATGGCCGGATGCCTCTGATTACCCTACAGAACGTCGACTTCAGCGTCGGCGGCCCGTTGTTGCTGGAAAAGGCCGAACTGTCGATCGAGCCGGGCGAACGCATCGCCCTGATCGGCCGCAACGGCGCCGGCAAATCCACCCTGCTCAAGCTGCTGTCCGGCGACCACAAGCCCGATGATGGCGAAGTGCGCGTGCAGCAGGGCGTGCGTGTCACCCGCCTGGAGCAGGAAGTGCCGCATGGCGCCGCCGGCTCGGTGTTCGACGTCGTCGCCGATGGCCTCGGCGAACTGGGCCAGTGGCTGGCCGAATTCCACCACCTCAGCCATGCCGAGGTGTTCGATGGCGAAGCGCTCGGCAACGTGCAGGCCAAGATCGACGCCGCCAACGGCTGGGGCCTGGACCAGCGCGTCAGCGAAACCCTGACCAAGCTCGACCTGGACGGCGAGGCCGAGTTCGGTCGTCTGTCCGGCGGTATGAAGCGCCGCGTGCTGCTGGCCCGTGCGCTGGTGTCCAGCCCGGATGTGCTGCTGCTGGACGAACCGACCAACCACCTGGACATCGAGGCCATCGACTGGCTCGAAGCGTTCCTGAAGGGCTGGAGCGGCAGCGTGGTGTTCGTCACCCATGACCGCCGCTTCCTGCGTGCACTGGCCACCCGCATCGTCGAGATCGACCGCGGCCAGGTCACCAGCTGGCCGGGCGACTGGGCCAACTACGAGCGCCGTCGCGAGGAACGCCTCAATGCGCAGGCGCAGGAAAACGCCCGCTTCGACAAGCTGCTGGCGCAGGAAGAAGTCTGGATCCGCCAGGGCATCAAGGCGCGCCGTACCCGCGATGAAGGCCGCGTACGTCGCCTGAAGGCGATGCGTACCGAACGCTCGCAGCGCCGCGACCTCAGCGGCAACGTCAAGATGGAAGCCGCGCAGGGCGTCAGCTCCGGCAAGAAGGTCATCGACGTCAAGGACATTTCGTTCGCCTTCGGCGAGCGCACCATGGTCCGCGATTTCAGCACCACCATCCTGCGTGGCGACCGTATCGGCCTGATCGGCCCCAACGGCAGCGGCAAGACCACGCTGCTGAAGCTGCTGCTGGGCGAACTGCAGCCGTCCAAGGGCGAAGTCAACGCCGGTACCAACCTGCAGATCGCCTATTTCGACCAGTACCGCGCGGTGCTGCGTGAAGACTGGAGCGCGATCGAGAACGTGGCCGAAGGCCGCGATTTCCTCGAGTTCAACGGCAAGCGCAAGCATGTGCATGCCTACCTGCAGGACTTCATGTTCACCCCGGAACGTGCGCGTGCGCCGATCACCCGCCTGTCCGGTGGCGAGCGCAACCGCCTGCTGCTGGCCAAGCTGTTCGCGCAGCCGTCCAACCTGCTGGTGATGGACGAACCGACCAACGACCTCGACGTGGAAACCCTGGAGCTGCTGGAAGAGCTGCTGGGCGAGTACACCGGCACGCTGCTGCTGGTCAGCCACGACCGTGACTTCATCGACAACGTGGTGACCTCCACGCTGGTGATGGAAGGCGACGGCGTGATCGGCGAGTACGTCGGCGGCTACAGCGACTGGCAGCGCTATGCGGCCAGCGTGGCGACGCCTGCTGCGGCCCCGGTAGCCAAGCCGGCGGTCGCTGCACCGGCCGCCACGGCCGCTGCCCCGGCTGCGCCCAAGCGCAAGCTGGCCTACAAGGAAGCGCGCGAACTGGAGCAGCTGCCGAAGACCATCGAGAAGCTGGAAGGCGACGTCGAAGGGCTGACCTCGGCGATGAACGACCCGTCGTTCTACACCCGCAGCAGTGCCGAAGTAGCCGCGCACACCCAGCAGCTGGCCAAGGTGCAGGCCGAGCTGGATGCGGCCTACGCGCGCTGGGAAGAGCTGGAAGGCTGAGCTGAGCGTCCGCCGGCGCTGCCGGTGAACTCAGTAGATCCACGCCATGCGTGGATATCGGGATCCGTGCGGACCAACGGTCCGCACCTACCGAAGCCGGTTACGCCTCCGTGCGGACCAAGGTCCGCACCCACCGGGGCGCCGGCGGTCATTTGACCCCGTGCAGATCCCGCAGCTGGCTCGGCCGGCTGCCGAAATACGCCGCCAGATCAGCGATGTCCTGATCGCTCAGGTCCTTCGCCTGTGGCGTCATCAGCGCATGCTGGCGGTCACCGGCACGGTAGGCCTGCAGCGCATGCGCCAGGTAGTCACCGTACTGCCCACCCAGCTTCGGGTAGGTCGCATCGATCGGCGCGTTGCCGTCGGCGCCGTGGCAGTCGATGCAGCTCTGGTTGGTGGCCTTGCTCTTCACCTTGGCGCGGGCTTCACCGGCGGCCTCGCGGCCTGGTGGCAGGCCGGCAGAGGATGAAGAACCGTGTTCGCCGCTGGCATGGCCCGGGTCAGCGGCGGATTTCTCGCTGTTTTCCACCTGCGACTGTGAACAGGCGGCCAGCAGCAGGGCAACGGACAGGGCGATGGCGTGACGCATCGGATGCGCGGCTTTCGACATGGGCGGGCCTTACTTGACGGTGGACAGGTAAACAGAGAGATCGGCGATCTCCTGTTCGCTGAAACTCATCGACTGCGCCTGCATCGTCGGATGCCTGCGCTTGCCCTGGCGGTACTCGGTCAGGGCCTGGGCCAGGTACTGCTGGGTCTGGCCGCCGATCTTCGGCACCCGGTAACTGGGGTAGGCGTTCTTGTAGCCGGTGATGCCATGGCACCCCTGGCAGGTGTAGGCCAGGACA
>NZ_JASJSQ010000162.1:0-2965 GCF_030236855.1 Stenotrophomonas maltophilia group sp. Smal13 | reverse complement strand
GCGAACCCACCCCCCCCGGCCAAGCGCGGCTTTTGATTTACGCGATCAACCAACCCCGCCACGAGGGGCTCAGCCGTTGGCCTTCGCCTTCGCCTCGCGCGCGGCCTGTTGCTCGACCAGGGTCAGTGCCACGTTGTCACGCAGGTACGCCGGCTCGACCTTCTCCGGTGCGATGGCTTCGCCGCGCGCGAAGGCCGGCACCGCGAGCGCCAGCACGTCCGATGCCCGCGGCAGCGCAGTGGCATCAACGCCGCGCAGGCCAGCGCCCAACTGCGTAACAAGCGCACCCTCGGCCGCACCCAAACCGGTACCAACGCCGTAGGCGGACAGCCCTTCCGGCAGCGATACCGCAGCGGGTGCGCATACGCGCTCGGCATCACGCGCCACCGGCAGGCCGTCCACGCGCTCGAAGCGGGCAACGTAGAGTTCGCCCATCCGCGCATCGATCGCTGACAGGATCTGCGTTTCTTCCGCCGGTGCCCGCAACGCCAGCACCTGCAGCGTCGAGACCGGCAACAGCGGACGGTCCAGGGCCAGCGCAATGCCCTGGGCAATCGCGATCGCAAGACGCACGCCGGTGAACGCACCCGGGCCGCGGCTGAGCGCGATGCCGTCCAGCTGGCGGCGACTGATGCCGGCTTCGGCCAGCAGCGCCTCCGCCCACGGCAGGCTCAGTTCGGCGTGCCGGCGCGGGGCAATCTCGAAGCGTTCCAGCACCTGCCCATCGACATGCAGGGCAACGGAACAGGCTTCGGTGGCGGTTTCAAAGGCGAGCAGTTTCATCGGATCGGGTCAGAACAGGGGGAACGTGGCACCGGGCGCCGGCTCAGGGCCGGTCGCAACAGCGACTGGGGCAGCCGCATCATCGGACACGGGCACCCATTGTGGCGTAAAGAAGGCCTGCACATCGGCCAGGCTGCGAGTACGCCGGAACGGCGGCAGCGAATCGAGGAAGACCCGGCCATAGCCCCGGTTGAGCAGGCGCGGGTCGCACAGTACCAGCACGCCACGGTCGCTCTCGCTGCGGATCAGGCGGCCGACACCCTGCTTCAATGCGATCACCGCCTGCGGCAACTGCTCGTCGCGGAACGGATTGCCGCCCTGGCTGCGGATCGCCTCCAGCCGCGCCTCGTACACCGGATCGTCCGGCGCCGCGAACGGCAGCTTGTCGATCATCACCACGCTCAGCGCTTCGCCGACCACATCCACGCCCTCGCGGAAACTGGCCGAGCCGAGCAGCACGCCATTGCCGGATTCACGGAAGCGCTGCAGCAGCGTCGCGCGCGGTGCCTCGCCCTGCACAAACAGCGGCCATGGCCCGTCGCGCAATGCCTCGGCGGCCTCACGCAATGCACGGTGCGAGGCGAACAACAGGAAGGCCCTGCCCTGCGAGGCCTGCAACACCGGCCGCAAGGTCTGGATCAGCGCGGTGCCAAACCCGCGCGCCGCCGGATCGGGCAGGCCTTCGGGCAGGTAGCACAGCGCCTGCTCGGGCCAATTGAACGGGCTTGGCTGCACCAGCGTGTGCGGATCGTCCAGGCCCAGGCGGGTGGCGATGTGATCGAAACCACCGCCAACGGTCAGCGTTGCCGAAGTGAAGATCCACGCGGCACGGCTGCGCTCGCGATGCTCACGCAGCGGACCGGACACATCCATCGGCGTGCGCTGGCAACGGAAACCACGCGGCGTAAGCTCGTACCAGAGCACATCGGCCGCACTGCTCGCTTCCGACGGATCGGTGTCGAAATCGAGAGTGGGTTCGTCATCGCCCAGCCAGCGGCTGAGCCGCGAGACCGCCTCGCGCGCCCGCGCATGACAGGCATCCAGACCCGCCGCCGCTTCGCGCAGCGGCTGCAATGCCTGCTCCAGGGTCACCAACCCTGCCATCACCGTATCGAATCCGTCGCGCACCTGTGGCATCGCCAGCGCGCGCCATTGCGTGCCACGCGGCGGCAGTCCCTCCATCGCCGAACGCAGCGCCAGCAGCGCCTGCTGCAACTGGTCGACCGGTTCCTGCAGCGCCGACTGCGCGCCGCCCACACCGCGTGCTTCAGCCAGGCAATCGCGCCCGAGCTCCTGCCACGGGCGCATGCCAAAACCCTCGCCGAAGAACTGCGCGGCCAGTTCGGGCAACTGGTGCGCCTCGTCGATGACGAAGGCCTGGGCGCCCGGCAGCAGTTCACCGAAGCCATCCTGCTTCAGGGCCAGATCGGCCAGCAGCAGGTGATGGTTGACCACCACCACATCGGCAGCCTGTGCACGCTGCCGCGCACGCACCACGAAGCAGTCATCCCAGAACGGGCAATCGGTGCCCAGGCAGTTGTCGACGGTGGAGGTGACCATCGGCAGCAATGGGGAGTCGTCGGCCAGCCCGTCGAGCTCGGCGATGTCACCGAACTCCGAGCGACCGGACCAGGCCAGGATGCGCTGGAACTGCGCGGCCTGCTCGGGACTGGAAAACCGCGGTTCGCCGCGCGCCTGCTGCAGGCGATAGCGGCACAGGTAGTTCGCACGCCCTTTCAGCAGCGCACTGCGCAGGCCGACCCCGAGTGCCTGGCGCACCCGCGGCAGATCGCGGTGGTAGAGCTGGTCCTGCAGCGCGCGGGTGCCTGTGGAGATGATGGTGCGCAACCCGGACAGCAGCACCGGCACCAGATAGGCAAACGTCTTGCCGGTGCCGGTACCGGCCTCGGCCAGCAGCAGATCACGCTGCTGCAGCGCATCGGCGATGGCTTCGGTCAGGTGCAGCTGTGCCGGACGCGGGACGAATGCATCCAGGTGCGAGGCGAGCGCGCCGCCGTCGCTGAGGGCTTCGCGGCTGGCATGGACAAGGTCGGACATCAGAGGGAAAGGATACCCGGCCGGGCGCTGCCCGGCACCCGTTTCAAGCCAGAGCCAGAGCACCAGCAACGGCAACGGCAACGGCAACGACGTTGTTAACGGCTCTGGGTTTCTGCGTGCTGGG
>NZ_JASJSQ010000161.1:0-2989 GCF_030236855.1 Stenotrophomonas maltophilia group sp. Smal13 | reverse complement strand
AGGCATTTTTCACCTTCGATGGTGCCGAGCGCGACGCAATCAATGCACGCCGAGGTGATTCCCACAAGCTTGGTCTGGCGCTCCATATTGGTTTCCTGCGCATGAGTGGGCGTTTGCTCGGTGCCTTTCGGGTAATTCCAGTAGCCTTGTGGCGCCACCTTGGCAACGAGCTTGGCATTGCAGCACCAGAAGTCGCCTCGCTGAGAGCCATGTATGAACGCGGGCGCACGCTATTCGATCACCAACAAGTAGCCTGCACGGTCCTTGGATTCCAGTGGATGAGCGAGCACCAGCGCCGCTCACTGGTACGTGAACTGCGCGACGAAGTGGCGCGCTGCGCCGACCGCGATCAGCTACTCGTGCGGGCGCGTCAATGGCTGTACAAGAACAAGCTGGTGATCGTGCACGAGCGGGCAATTCGGACACTGATTGCGGCGGCACTTGCCCAGCTTGAAGTTGAAACAGGCACCGCCATCGCCGCCAGCGTTGATCCAGCAACACTTGATCGCTGGCGAGCCTCAGTTTCAGAGCTGCGCCCAGATGGACAAACCCAGCAGAGTTGGCTATGGGCTGCACCGGCGAAACACTCAACCCGCCAAATCAGCGAGGTACTGGAGCGCATCGACCTGCTTTACACGCTGGACGTTCATAAGCACCTGGCAGACATCCCCGATCTCATCTTGCGCCGCTACGCGCGCCGACTTGTCTCCAGGCCGCCCTCAGCCGGAGCCAAGATCAAAGAGCCAGCGCGCACCGTGGAGGTCGCATGCTTTCTTCGGTATTGCCTGTTCACCACCACAGACCAGTTGATCCTTATGGTGCAGCGCCGGATCGCCGATCTGTGGCGTCAGGCTGCCGCCGATGTCCCCGCTACCGTCAATTGGGCCGCAATGTACAAAACGCTGCTCGGCGAACTTGTTGCCTTGAGCGCGCAAGGTGCGGTGCCAGATGCTGAGTTGCGTGCCCGTCTTGAAGCCTTGATCACCGAAACCCAGAAACGCAAACCACCGAGCAGGGCCTCCCTGGTCCGCGAGGGATTGATTGATGGAATTCGCCCCGTGCGGTCGTTGCTCGTCGCCATTGCAAAGCTGCCCTGGCAGGCCACCGGCGAGCATCCTGCCATCGAGTACCTTGCCAAGCTGCAAGCTTTATATCTCAAAGGATCCAGAAAGCTGCCAGTTGAAGTGGTGGCACCAAGTCTGGGAATGATCTGGCAGGTTTCGATCTCCAGCCCAGACCGGGAACGGGCGTTTCAGGCGTTGGAGGTGGCCACCCTGTTTGCCCTGCGCCGCGCGGTGCGCAATGGCTCGGTCTGGATTGAGCACAGCCTGAGCTTTCGGGGTCGTGCGCGCTTGTTCTTCACGGACGAGCGTTGGCAGGCAGAGTCCAAGAAACACTATGCCCGTCTATCGTTACCCAGCAAGGCTGCCACTTTCTTGAAGCCTTTGCTGGCCAGAGTAACTGCCGGTGTCGATGCGGTGGCCGCTGCAGCCCGCAGTGGCGTACTGCGCGTGGATGATGAACTCCATTTGTCGCCATTGCCCGCAGAGGACGAAGACCCAGAAGTGACCAAGCTGCGCGCGGCTTTGGATCACCGCATCGGTGAGGTTCAATTGCCGGAAGTGATTCTGGCCGTTGACGCCCAGGTGCGCTTTAGCTGGATCATGCTCGGACGTGAGCCGCGCTCTACCGACGAGCTGCTGATGGTCTATGCCGGCATCATGGCCCACGGCACCAGTCTGACTGCGGTCGAATGCGCGCGCATGATTCCGCAATTGTCTGCCACCAGCATTCGCCAGGCCATGCGCTGGGCGCGGGACGAACGGCGTCTGAGCCAGGCCTGCCAGGCTGTGCTGGAATTCATGCAGCGACACCCGATTGCCGCCACCTGGGGGCGGTCCGATTTGGCATCTTCTGACATGATGAGCATGGAGACCACCAAACGGGTGTGGCAAGCCCGGCTTGATCCTCGGCGCAACACACCTTCCATTGGAATCTACTCCCATGTAAAAGACCGGTGGGGCATCTTCCATGCGCAGCCCTTTGTGCTCAATGAGCGCCAGGCGGGCGTGGCCATTGAAGGTGTCATCCGCCAAGAAAAGCTGGAGACCAGCCAGCTTGCTGTGGATACCCATGGCTACACCGACTTTGCCATGTCACATGCCCGTTTGCTTGGTTTTGATCTTTGCCCGCGGTTGAAGGAACTCAAACAGCGCCACCTCTTTGTGCCACGCGGCACCAAAGTGCCCGCAGAAATCGCTGCGGTGTGCGAAGCCAATGTCGACGTCGCTTTGATCGAAAAGCATTGGGATAGTCTGGTGCACCTGGCAGCCTCGGTCATGAGCGGACATGCCAGTGCGGTGGCAGCTCTTGCGCGGTTCGGTTCTGCCGCCCAGGGCGATCCAATCTATGAGGCTGGCGTGCAATTGGGGCGGTTGCTGCGTACGGCGTTTTTGGCTGACTACTTTGTCAAGGACGCTTTCAGGAACGAGTTGCGCCGGGTGCTCAATCGGGGCGAGGCTGTTAACGCCCTCAAGCGCGCCATTTATACCGGCCGGATCAGCCCGGCGCAGGCCAAACGTGTCGATGAAATGCAGGCTGTGGCCGATGCGTTGAGCCTGATGGCCAACATCGTGATGGCGTGGAATACCTCACAGATGCAGGCGGTCCTGGATCGCTGGTCGAACCGCCGCCAGGTCATTCCACCGGAACTGATCGGGAAGATTGCGCCCACCAAGCTGGAGAGCATCAACTTGCGGGGTGTGTTTCGCTTCCCGGTTGACCGCTATGCTGACCAAATCCTGCCTTCGCGGCCAAATGCATCGATAACTGGCACCAATGGATGAAACCGACCACGGTTTGACGCCACGAATCGCAGATTTGAAAGTGAACAGGAAAGTCAATGAAATCAACGATCTACCAACACCACCTCCGCGCCAGTGCTAGCTTTTCGTACCGTCACTTATTGCACTGAAAACGAGGAGACCCC
>NZ_JASJSQ010000160.1:0-3524 GCF_030236855.1 Stenotrophomonas maltophilia group sp. Smal13 | reverse complement strand
ACTCTCTCCTCCTGGTCCCTGCCCGCCCTGCGCCAACGCTGGCAGCCTCGCCTGCCCGGCCTGCTGCTGGTGGGCCTGATCGCGGCGGCGTCGCTGTATCTGGCCGAGCTGCCCTGGCTGCAGGCGCACGGCCTGAGTGCGCTGACCGTGGCCATCGTCGCCGGCATCGTGGTCGGCAATACGTTCTACCCGCGGCTGGCGCCGAGCAGCGCGGCCGGTGTTGGCTTCTCCAAGCACTGGCTGCTGCGTGCCGGCATCGTGCTGTACGGCCTGCGCCTGACCTTCCAGGACATCGGCCATGTCGGCGTCACCGGCGTGCTGATGGACGTGCTGGTGGTCGCCAGCACCTTCGGACTGGCCTGCTGGCTGGGCATGCGCGTGTTCAAGATGGAACGCGAGGCGGCGATGCTGATCGGTGCCGGCAGCGCGATCTGCGGCGCGGCGGCGGTGATGGCCGCCGAACCGGTGGTGCGCGGCCGTGCTGCGCAGGTCACGGTGGCAGTGTCGACGGTGGTGGTGTTCGGCACGCTGGCGATGTTCCTGTATCCCGCCCTGTATGCGCTGGTGCAGTCGCACGGCTGGCTGGCGATGGACGCGCGGCAGTACGGCCTGTTCACTGGTGCGACGGTGCATGAAGTGGCACAGGTAGTGGCGGCCGGCCGCGCGGTCAACGAAGCGGCGGCCGATACCGCAGTGATCACCAAGATGGTGCGGGTGATGCTGCTGGCGCCGTTCCTGGTGGCACTGTCGCTGTGGCTGGCGCGTGGCGGCAAGGCCAGCGCCGACGGCAGCAAGGCGCGCATCGTGGTGCCGTGGTTCGCTTTTGGTTTCGTGGCGGTGGCCGGGTTCAACTCGCTGCATCTGCTGCCGGCCGGCCTTCAGGCGGGGCTGGTGCAGCTGGATACCGTGCTGCTGGCGATGGCGATGGCCGCGCTGGGCCTGACCACCCACGTTTCGGCGCTGCGCCAGGCAGGCCTGAAGCCGCTGCTGCTGGCGCTGATCCTGTTCGCCTGGCTGCTGTTCGGTGGCCTGGCGATCCACCAGGGCGTGCTGGCGGTGCTGGGCTGAGCAGGAGCGTGCCGACCAAGGTCGGCACCCACCAGTAGATCCACGCCATGCGTGGATGGCGGCTCCAATTGGGGGGCAGAGCCCTTTCCTGCGGAAAGGGATCCGACCCCACCCCATTAGGCGGGAGCGGCCGCGCGGGCGGGTACAATGCGCCATGACTGACTTCTCGACCCTGCCGCTGAGCCCGGCCCTGCAGCCCGGCCTGGACGCCCTCGGCTACACCACCCTCACCCCCGTGCAGGCGCAGAGCCTGCCGGCCATCCTGGATGGCCGCGATGTGATCGCACAGGCGCCGACCGGCAGCGGCAAGACCGCCGCCTTCGGCCTGGGCCTGCTGCAGTCCATCGACCCCAGCCTGATCCGTGTGCAGGCGCTGGTGCTGTGCCCGACCCGCGAACTGGCCGACCAGGTCGGCAAGCAGATCCGCAAGCTGGCCACCGGCATTCCCAACCTGAAGCTGCTGCTGCTGGTCGGCGGTGTGCCGCTGGGTCCGCAGCTGGCCTCGCTGGAAGGCCATGACCCACACGTGGTGGTCGGCACTCCCGGCCGTGTGCAGGAGCTGGCACGCAAGCGCGCGCTGAATCTTGGCGCGGTGCGCACGCTGGTGCTGGACGAGGCCGACCGCATGCTCGACATGGGCTTCGAGGAGCCGATCCGCGAGATCGCCGGCCGCACCCACAAGGACCGCCAGAGCCTGCTGTTCTCGGCCACCTTCCCGGACAGCATCCGCGCCATGGCGCGTGACCTGCTGCGCGAGGCAGTGGAAGTGACCGTGGAAGGCGCCGACCAGGCACCGGCGATCCGCCACCTGTTCTGCGAGGTGGAACCGGCGCACCGCCAGAAGGCGCTGGCTGGCCTGCTGCTGAAGTACACGCCGGAATCGGCGGTGGTGTTCTGCAACACCCGCAAGGACGTGGACGAAGTGGCCAACTCGCTGCAGCAGTTCGGCTTCTCCGCACTGGCCCTGCACGGCGACATGGAGCAGCGCGACCGCGAGGAAGTGTTGTTGCTGCTGGCCAACCGCAGCTGCAACGTACTGGTGGCCAGCGATGTGGCCGCACGCGGCCTGGACGTGGAAGAGCTGGCGGCGGTAATCAACTACGAGCTGCCGACCGACGTGGAGAGCTACCAGCACCGCGTGGGCCGTACTGGCCGTGCCGGTGCCAGCGGCCTGGCGATCAGCCTGGTGGCCGGCCGCGAGAAGACCCGTGCCGAAGCCATCGAAGCGCAGATGGGTCAGCCGCTGGACTGGCAGAAGACGCCGCTGGCGACTTCGCGCCCGGCCGAGCTGCCGCAGGCCGCGATGCGCACGCTGCGGATCGACGGCGGCAAGACCGACAAGCTGCGCCCGGGCGACATCCTCGGTGCACTGACCGGCGACGCCGGCCTGTCGAGCAAGTTCATCGGCAAGATTGCGATCTTCCCGACCCGCTCCTATGTGGCGATCGCGCGAGAGCAGGCCAACAAGGCCGTGGCCAAGCTGGAAGCCGGCAAGATCAAGGGCCGACGTTTCCGCGTGCGGATGATGTGATTGAAGCAGCGTTGCCAACCTCGGTTGGCAACGACCTGACCTGGTAGCGGCCAACCTTGGTTGGCCCATCCGTGGCGCCAGTCGCGAAAGGCGCTGCCACCCAAGGTTGGCAACTACCGGCTCCAGGCCATTCGCTCTGGTAGATGCCAACCTTGGTTGGCACCCACCCTTCGATCAGAACACCAGTTCGGTGTGCAGCGGCAGGCCCGATTCCCAACGGGCGCGACCACCGAGGCCGTCCAGTTCGACCAGTACACCGGCACCGACCACCTCAACACCCAGGCGGCGCACCAGCGACAGCGCAGCGACCAGCGTGCCACCCGTAGCCAGCACGTCGTCGATGATCGCAACGCGGGCACCGGCCGGCAGCGCATCGGCGTGCACTTCGATGCAGTCGCTGCGGTATTCCAGCGTGTACTCCTCGCGCAGCACCTGGCCCGGCAGCTTGCCCGGCTTGCGCACCGGCACGAAGCCGACGCCCAGCTCCAGTGCCATCGCGGCACCGAGGATGAAACCACGCGATTCGATGCCGACCACCGCGTCCAGCTTCTGGTCGCGCCAACGGTCGGCCATCGCGGTGATGGCGCCGCGGAAGTCCTCGCCGTGGGCGAGCAGCGGCATGATGTCCTTGAAGAGGATGCCGGGCTTGGGGAAGTCGGCGATGTCGCGCAGGCGGGAGGCCCACTGCGGAGCGACGATGGCGTCGGTCATGTCACGTTGGCTATCTGATGGCGGCATAGGGTACCTGTTCCGGGCGTCGCCTGCCTGTTGGGGGTATTCGGCCGGGCTGCGCCCGGCACCTGCAGAGGCCACCGCGCAAGCAAAAGCGAAAGCAAAAGCCGCATTCCGAGAGATGGCGGGGTGGGTCCGGTTGCGGGAGACGCCGTAAACCCGTCCATGAAGTGACCCCCGGGAGTTGGACGCC
>NZ_JASJSQ010000015.1:0-77058 GCF_030236855.1 Stenotrophomonas maltophilia group sp. Smal13 | reverse complement strand
CGGCTTCGGTATGCTGGCGCCCTTTCCTGAATCCGGCGCCGCGAGCGCACTGCCGATGAGCCTGTTCCGCCCCCGCATGCTGCTGTCCGTCGCCCTGATCGGCCTGCTGGCCGGCTGCGGTGGCGACCCGGTCCGCCCCACACCGCCGCCGGCACCGACCGTGGTGCCGCAGGCCAAGCCGGTGAAGATCGGCATCGCCCTCGGTGGCGGCGCAGCCAAGGGCTTCGCGCACATCGGCGTGATCAAGATGCTGGAGGCCAACGGCTTCGAACCGGCCGTGGTGTCCGGCACCAGCGCCGGCAGCGTGGTCGGTGCGCTGTACGCCAGCGGCATGGACGCGTTCCAGATGCAGAGCAAGGCGGTCGCGCTGGACGAAGCCAGCATCCGCGACGTGCGCCTGTTCTCCGGCGGCCTGGTGCAGGGCCAGAAGCTGCAGGACTACGTCAACGAGCAGGTTGCCAACCGTCCCGCCGAGCGACTGAAGAAGCCGTTCGCCGCCGTCGCCACCCAGCTCGAAACCGGCGAGCGTGCGATCTTCGTGCGCGGCAACGTCGGCCAGGCGGTGCGCGCGTCGAGCAGCATTCCCGGTGTGTTCGAACCGGTGAAGATCGGCGGCCGCAACTACATCGATGGCGGCGTGGTCAGCCCGGTGCCGGTGGATGCCGCGCGCCAGCTCGGCGCCGACTTCGTGATCGCCGTGGACATCTCCAGCAAGGCCAGCGGCAAGGCGCCGACCGACATGCTGGGCATCGTCAACCAGTCCATCTCGATCATGGGCCAGCGCCTGGGCGAACAGGAACTGGCACGCGCCGACATCGTCATCCGCCCGAAGGTGCTGGACATCGGCGCCGCCGATTTCAGCCAGCGTGGCACCGCGATCCTGGAAGGCGAGAAGGCCGCAATGGCCGCGATGCCGCAGATCCGCGCCAAGATCCAGCAGCTGCAGCGCGCACGTGCCGCCGCAGCCGCACCGGCACCGGTGGCCGCGCCGAAGTGCGAGGAAGCCTCGCGCCTGGGCAAGCTGATGGGCCGCAAGGACAAGTGCTGACCTGAGCCAGCGTGTCGCTGCCAGACAGCGACGCGCGTGCTAGCGCGCGGGCCGGTAACCGCTGGCCTGCTGCCGCTCGCGCCTGCGCATCTGGCGGGCCTGCTCCTGCAGTGTCGCCGTGTGCTGCAGCTGTTCCATGCCATCGCCCGGTACGTGCAGCTGGCGTCGCGCACGGGTCAGCGCCAGATAGACCGCGCGCACCGGGTTGTGCCAGATGCGCCCGCCCTGCCCCGCACTGAAGCAACCGGGCGACAGCGAGACCACGTCGAACTGCAGGTTCTTCGCGTGTTCGGCCAGGCACAGCGCCACCCGCCCTTCAGCGGGCGTGTCCTGGTCATCAAGCGCCAGCAGCAGTGACTGCACCCGATCGGCAGACGCAAACAGTTCGACCAGCGCGCCCTGCCCTTCGTCGGCCTGCGTGGCCAGGAAGCGCTCCCATTCCTGGTCCGATGCACTGTCGCGGCGCCGGCGCCACGCATCCAGCGGCCGCTGCAGCACGCTGCGCAGCGCGCGCAGCGATGCCGGATGCAGGTAGGGCCGCAGCCCGAGTGCGTGCAGCTGTGCCGCGTCCAGGGCCAGATCGGCGACGCTGCCATGGATGCGCAGGCCCTCGCTCGGCACCTGCGCCCAGTCGCGGTAATGCAGCACACCGGTGGCGCGGTCGGTGGCACCGACGAACGGCCCACTTTCCTGGCCCAGTCCATCCAGTGCCAGGGTCTGGTTGACCAGGCCCTCGACCTGGTTGCCCTGGCGCACCGACTGGTGCATTTCCAGCACCTTCGACGCGGCCCAGCGCGGCACCGTACCGGTCAGGCACTGGTGCGGATCACCCAGGCTGACCACGCCAGGCGCATGGCCGGCCAGCAACTGCTTCCACGACGGGCTCAGGTCATGCGCCTCGTCCACCAGCAGCATGCCCATGTCCAGCGGCGGGGTGACGCCGCGCAGGGCCAACCACTTGCCGATGTGCGCCGGGCTGAGGCTCAGCAGCGTGCCCCGCTGCAGTTCGGCGTCGAACATGCAGCGCCAGACGTGCTCGGCGGCCGCCATGTACGGCGACACATCGAGCATCGCAGCGGGCACCGAACGGTCGAAATGCTGGAACGCCAAGCCCGTTGCCGACGACGCGCACCAACGGTTGATGGCCTCGAACGCGGTCAGCAGCACCTGCTCCGGGCTGCGTCCACCGATGCCCTGCAGGCCGATGCGGCCGGCAATCTCGCGCGGCGTACGGGTGCTGCGCCGGTAGCTGGCAACGAAGCCACCGGTCTGGCCGCTGCGCGCGGCGTGCTGGGCCACGCGGTTGGCGAACTCGATCTGGGTCAGCAGGCGCACCGCAGTGCTGGCCGGCACGCGGGCGCGGAAGGCTTCCACCTGCCCACGCGAGGGCGCCACGTAGGTGTAGCGGCCCGGCCGCGCCTCCATCAGCGCCAGCACCAGGTGGCCCTTGCCGGTGCCGGCATAGCCATCGAGGTCGATCAGCTCATCGGGGTTGGCGGCGATGGCGCGCAGCACGCGGGCCTGCTCGGAGGTGTACAGGCCATGGTGTTCGACCGACCGTGTATCCTCGGCGACAACCTCATCCTGCGTGGCCTCGTCATCGTCACTGGAAAAGGTGGCGGGAAAGCGGATCTCATGTTCGACCAGGGTTTCCTGGCAGGCCTGCTGCAGGGCCAGGCCCGGGTACTCCCGTGGCGACTGCGCGATGACGTCCTGCAGGATCTCCGCCGGCGCCAGCAGCACGCCGTGGGCGGCCAATGCGCTCAGCCAGGCATCCAGCTCCGGTTGGCCACCGCCACCGGGCCCGGCCAGCTGTGCAGCCGCGCCTTCGTTGCCAGCAAACAACGCGCAGGCATCATGCAGCAGGCGCTCGATCTCGGCCGCCGGATGCAGGCGCGTCCGGCACAGCTGCGCGGCCATCAGGCCGGCCTGCTCCACTGCGGTCTGCGGTGGCGTGCCATGGGCAACGTAGCGCGCCAGCGACTTGCGCTGCAGCGGCAGGAACGTGGTGGTGGGCAGCGGGTGCTGGAGTTCGGACATGCGTGGAACCGGAAAGGAACGCTGCGACGCGCGCAGGGCGGAGATGCTCGGCTACCCGCCCGGCGCCGTCAAATCGCAGCGGCGCGTTCATTCCAGCTGCGAAAGCGGCAATGCCTGGAAGCCCTTCACCGTGCGCAGCACGAAGCTGGAATTGGCATCGGCCACGCCACCGGCGTTGAGCAGCCGGTCAAGCAGGAAGTGCGAGAAGTGCTCCAGGTCGCGCACGTAGACGTGCAGCAGGTAGTCCATGTCGCCGGTCAGTGCATGGCAGGCCACCACTTCATCCCAGCCCTGCACGCTGTCCACGAAGTGGCCGATGGCGGCCTGGTCGTGCTTTTCCAGCTGCACGCGCACGAAGGCCTGCAGGCCCAGCCGCAGCTGCCGTGGCTCCAGCCGCGCGCCATAGCCGACGATCACGCCCTCGCTTTCCAACCGCTGCAGGCGACGCAGGCAGGCCGAGGGCGAGAGGTTCACCCGCGTCGCCAGCTCGGCGTTGGTGGCGCGCCCATCCCGCTGGATTTCAGCCAGCAGGCGTATATCCGTGCGATCGAACTGGACTTCTCCGGCCATTGTTGCCCCGCAACATGGTGAGTACGCAAGGATATTGCGCCAACAATGCCAATCGGCGCAACTTTTGCAACCCTGTTGCGCGCGCCCTGCCCTAGCATCGTGGGTATCCCGTCAAGGAGTGCCCCATGGACCTCGCCCAGCCCCGCCGCGTCGAACACCAGCAGACCGACAAGGGCTACGTGCCGGTGTATACCACCGCGCTCGTCGAGCAGCCGTGGGACACCTACAGCGCCGACGACCACGCCACCTGGAGCACGCTGTACCAGCGCCAGCGCGAGCTGCTGGTCGGCCGCGCCTGCCAGGAATTCCTGGATGCACAGGACGAGATGGGCATGAGCGCGCACATGATTCCGCGCTTCGACCAGCTCAACGAAGTGCTCGGCGCCGCCACCGGCTGGACCCTGGTCGGCGTGGAAGGCCTGCTACCGGAACTGGACTTCTTCGACCACCTGGCCAACCGTCGTTTCCCGGTGACCTGGTGGATCCGTCGCCCGGACCAGATCGATTACATCGCCGAACCGGACCTGTTCCACGATCTGTTCGGCCATGTGCCGCTGCTGATGAACCCGGTGTTCGCCGACTACATGGAGGCGTACGGCCGTGGCGGGGTCAAAGCCCACGCGATCGGCCCGGACGCGCTGCAGAACCTGACCCGCCTGTACTGGTACACGGTGGAGTTCGGCCTGATCGATACGCCCGACGGCCTGCGCATCTACGGCGCCGGCATCGTGTCGTCGAAGGGCGAATCGCTGTACTCGCTGGAATCGGCCGCGCCCAACCGCATCGGCTTCGACCTGCAGCGGATCATGCGTACCAAGTACCGCATCGACACCTTCCAGAAGACCTACTTCGTCATCGACAGTTTCGAACAGCTGATGCAGGCGACCTCGCCGGACTTCACCCCGATCTACGCGGCGCTGTCTGATCAGGCGCATCTGCCGGCGGGCGATGTGCAGCGCGATGACCGCGTGTTCCAGAAGGGCACCGGCGAAGGCTGGGCCGACGGCGGCGACGTGTAGGCGAACGGCACACACCGCTTCATACTGAAAACGGCGCACCTGGATGCGCCGTTTTCGTTGCTGCCTGCCTGCACCGTTACGGCGGTGCAGGCGAGGGCAGGGCAATCAGGCGTCCACGGCCCGGCAGGAACCGCGCACCATCAATTGCGGATGCACGCTGGTTGCGGTCGGCGCATCCGGCACGTCGGCCTGCACCAGCATCGCCGCCGCCATGCGTCCGATGTCGGACACATGGCGACGCACCGAGGTCAGCGGCGGCCACAGCCGCGACGCCAGCGGGCTGTCGTCGTAGCTGACGATCGACAACTGCTGCGGCACCGCGATGCCCGCACGCAACGCCACCTGGTACACGCCGGCAGCCATTTCGTCGTTGCCGGCAAAGATCGCACTGGGGCGTTGTCCGCCCATCAGCAGCCGTTCGGCGGCATGCACGCCCGACTCGAACGTATCGCCCGCTTCCAGCACGCGTTCACCCGGCAGGGTCAGGCCCACCTGCGCCAGCCGGTCGAGGAAGCCATGGGTGCGCTCGCGTGCAGTACGGCGGTCGCCCGGACCGGCAATCACCGCGATGTCGCGGTGGCCGAGCGAGAGCAGGTAGCCCGCTGCCGCGGCTGCACCGTCGCGATCATGGGTGACCACGGCCTGTGCCTCGTCATCCGACACATGCGCGTTGATGCGGACGTAGCGGCATTCAATGCCGTCGAGCATCTCCGTCAACGCAGCCGACTCGGAGGCACGCGGGCCCAGGATCACGCCGTGCAGCTTCTGCTGCTGCACGAAGCGCCGCACGCCGTACGCACAGTCCGCATCCTGGCTGTTGCACGGGTGCACCACCAGTTCATAGCCGGTGCCGCGCAGCGCTTCCAGCGCGCCGTGCTGCAGGTCGACGATGCATTGGGCGCCCGGGTCGTCATACACCAGGCCGATCAGGAAGGAGCGGCGGAACGCGAGGCCGCGCGCCAGGGGGTCGGGCACGTAACCGACCTCGCGCATCAACGCCTCGACCTTGTCGCGGGTGTCTTTGCGCACCAGCGGCGAGTTGTTGATGATTCTTGAAACCGTTTTCTTGGAAACTCCCGACAGTCGTGCGATGTCGTTGATCGTGGCAGCCTTGCCCTTCGATGCCGGCAACGCGGCATCGCTAATAATTCGCACTGACATGTATAGAACCAGGTAAGTCGGAGAATTCTAGCCTTGCGCCCGTGGGGCGCGAAGTTGCGGAATGTCGCAGCGAAGATGGATCGCGTCGTGTTCGACCGCTTCTGCTGCGCGAGGTTCCATTGTGATCGCTCTACTTGATGTCCATCTGAACCGTTCTTCCGCGCGTGTTCACCTTGAATGCGGGCGCGACGCGCGCGAACGCCAACATTCCCTTAACCAGGCTCCGCTACAGTCGGGGCATGGACCTGCAGACTTCTCCGTTTCCGGTGTTCCGTGGCCGCGACAGGTTGATCGCTGCGGTCGACGCGGCGATGACCTCCGGTGATGCCGAGCGCATCACCGCCGACCTGCAGCTGGCGCTGCAGGAAGCCATCGCGGACAGCCGCATCGAATTGCCCGAGTGCGTACACCGTCCGGTCAGTGATCATTACGCGCGACGCCCGCTGTACCACAGCCGCGAACACGGCTACAGCGTGATTGCCATGAGCTGGGGCCCAGGGCAGGGCACGCCGCTGCACGACCACGATGCCATGTGGTGTGTGGAGGGAGTGTGGTCAGGCGAGCTGGAGATCACCCGCTATGAACTGCTGGAGCGCAACGGTGAGCGCTGCCGCTTCCGCCGCCACGCCGTGCTGCGCGGGGGCTGCGGCAGTGCCGGCAGCCTGATTCCGCCGCACGAGTACCACACCCTGCGCAACGCCAGCAACGAAGCGCTGGCGATCTCGGTACACGTGTACGAGGCGCAGATGGAGCGCTCGGCGGTGTTCGATCCGCTCGGTGGTGACTGGTACCAGCGCCGCATCCAGGCATTGCAGGCCGACCCGGCCTGAGCCGGGGGCAGGGCGGGGCACCACCGGCACCGTCGTGAGCCACGTGGCATCATGCGCCGCTGCGCTGCCGGACCCGGCGGCGATCCGCGATGCCCGGTCGGGCAAGGAGCAAGACGATGTCCAGCGCTGATCCGCGCCTGCGCGCGCTGTTGAAGCTGGCACCGGTGATTCCGGTGTACACCCCCGAAGATGTGAATGAAGCGGTCGAAGTGGCCCAGGCGCTGTTCCGCGGCGGTCTGCCGGTGATCGAAGTGACGCTGCGCACGCCGCAGGCGCTGGATGCGATCAAGGCGATGGTCGAGGCCGTGCCCGATGCGGTAATCGGTGCCGGCACCGTGCTCAACGCCGCGCAGATGCAGGCAGCCAAGGAGGCCGGTGCGCGTTTCGCGGTGTCCCCCGGTGCCACCCCGACGCTGTATGCCGCCGCGCGTGATGCCGACCTGCCATACCTGCCCGGTGCCGCCACTGCCTCCGACCTGATCCTGGGCCTGGAGCACGGCCACGACACCTTCAAGTTCTTCCCGGCGGTGCAGGCCGGTGGCGCTGCGCTGCTGGCGGCCTGGCACGGCCCGTTCGCCGATGTGCGCTTCTGCCCGACCGGCGGCATCAGCGCGCAGACCGCGCCGCAGTTCCTGCACCTGCCCAACGTGCTGTGCGTGGGCGGCTCGTGGCTGACCACCCCGGCGTTGCTGCAGACCCGCGACTGGGATGCGATCGAGCGCCTGGCCCGCGAGGCGTCAGTGCTGGCCAGCTGAACCTGCTGCACGAATCGTCAAAGGTTTGATCGTGATCAAAGCGCCGGCCTCGAGCCGGCGTCATTCTGTGGGCAAGCGCACTACGGAGATCCGAACATGAATTCGACCATGAAGGCCGCCGTGGTGCGTGAGTTCGGCAAGCCACTGGTGATCGAGGAAGTCCAGGTACCGCGCCCGGGGGCGGGCGAAGTACTGGTCAAGATCGAGGCCTGTGGCGTCTGCCACACCGACCTGCACGCCGCCGAGGGCGACTGGCCGGTGAAACCGAACCCGCCATTCATCCCCGGTCACGAGGGCGTGGGGCACATCGTGGCCGTGGGAGGCGGGGTAGGGCACGTCAAGGAAGGCGACAGGGTCGGCATCCCCTGGTTGTACTCGGCGTGTGGCCATTGCGAACACTGCCTGGGTGGCTGGGAAACGCTGTGCGAGACACAGCGCAACACCGGGTACTCCGTCAACGGCGGCTTCGCCGAGTACGCACTGGCCGATGCCAACTATGTCGGCCTGCTTCCGAAGGACGTGGGCTTCGTCGAGATCGCGCCGGTGCTGTGCGCCGGCGTGACCGTCTACAAGGGCCTGAAGGTGACCGACACCAAGCCCGGGGACTGGGTCGCCATCTCCGGCATCGGCGGTCTGGGCCACATGGCGGTGCAGTACGCCCGCGCGATGGGCCTGAACGTGGCCGCGGTGGATGTGGACGACAACAAACTGGCATTGGCCCGGCAGCTCGGCGCGCAGATCACCGTCAACGCGCGCACCACCGACCCCGCCGCCTTCCTGAAGAAGGAAATCGGCGGCGCGCACGGCGCGCTGGTCACCGCGGTTTCGCCGAAGGCCTTCGAGCAGGCGCTGGGCATGGTCCGCCGTGGCGGCACCGTCTCGCTCAATGGACTGCCGCCCGGTAATTTCCCGCTGGACATCTTCGGCATGGTGCTCAACGGCATCACCGTGCGCGGCTCGATCGTCGGCACCCGGCTGGACCTGCAGGAGTCGCTGCAGTTCGCTGCCGAAGGCAAGGTCGCGGCCACGGTCAGCACCGACCGCCTGGAAAACATCAACGACGTGTTCGCGCGCATGCACGCGGGCACCATTGAAGGCCGCGTGGTGCTCGACTTCGCCGCCTGACCGCCTGTGCATGGCCGCCGTCGCTCCGTCCCCCTCTCCCACGGACGCGGCGGCCATGCCTATCCCCCGGTGGTGCCGACCGCTGGCCGGCAACCCCAGGCATTTCGCGCCGCCGTACAATGCGCGCATGCCCGGCCTGCTCAAGACCCTGTTCCTGTCCCTCGTCGCCCTGATCGGCGGCGTGCTGTCGCTTGCGCTGGTCAGCAGCGTCGCCAGCTGGCTGCCCCCGTTGCTGGGCATGTCGCCGGACAACAACAGCGTGCAGCTGGGGTGGGACCTGGCCTTCAGCGTACTGGGCGGCATCGCCGGCATTTCCTTCGCCACCTACTACGCGCCGTGCTGGCCGCGTTCGCATGGGTTCTCGATCTGGTCGTTGATCGCACTCGGATGCGGTTACGCGATGTGGAGCGCCGGCGCGGATTTCCCACTCTGGTTCGTCATTTCGCTGCTGGCATCGCTGCCGTTGCAGCTGCTGGCCGGCTGGTGGTTCGGCCGCCGCGCGTCGCGCGATCCGCGCTGAGCGCATCCAGGTAGTGCCGGCCGCTGGCCGGCAACCTCGCCCATGCTACAGGTGCCGGCCAGCGGCCGGCACTACCGCTTCAGCGTCGGCAGCGTCTGCTTCAATCGCGCGATGCCCTGCCATGGGTCACCCTTCAGCCGCTTGGCACGCGCCAGCGCCTTGACCATCGGAAACGCGTCGGCCGCGCTCACCCGCGCCAGTTCTTCCCAGCGCAGCGGCACCGCCACGCCGCCAGAATCGCGTGCACGCAGCGACCACGAGCACACGCTGGTGGCGCCTCGGGTGTTGCGCAGCCAGTCGATGAAGATGACGCCATTGCGCTTCGCCTTGCTCATCGTCGCCACGTAGCGGTCCGGCGCCTGCTCCGCCATCGCCTGTGCGAACGCCTCGCAGAATGCCTTGGCTTCGCCCCAGCCAGCCTTGGGCTGCAGTGGTACCACCACGTGCACCCCCTTGCCGCCAGACAGGCGTACGAAGCTCTCCAGACCCACCTGCTGCAGGCGGTCACGCACGTCGCGCGCACCGGCTTTCACCTGTGCCCAGCTGACGCCCTCACCAGGGTCGAGATCGAACACCAGTCGATCCGGATGCTCCGGGTCGGCCACGGTCGCACCCCAGGGATGCAGCTCCAGCGTGTTCATCTGCACCAGTTGCAGCAGGCCCCGCGCATCGTCGATGTAGACGTAATCCTCGCGGCCGCTCTTCTGCAGGAGGGGCACCGCATGTACCGCATCGCCCAGGCCGGGGCCATGATGCTTCTGGAAGAAGCAGGCCTTGCCGACGCCGTCCGGGCAGCGCAGCAATGACAGCGGACGTCCGCCAAGTTCGGGCAGGATCCAGCGCGCCATGCGCTGGTAGTAGTCGGCCACGTCGCCCTTGCTCAGTTTCTGCTTTGGAAACACCACCCGCTCAGGATGGGTGATCTGGACCTCACCTCCGGGTTCGGCATCTGCGGTGCTCATTCCCAGGTCCTCCTCCTGCTTGTCGCTGCGCAGCCGCTTGAAACTGGCCTGGCGCAGCAGGCCTTCCTTGCCCCAGCCACGGAACGCCACCTCCGCCACCGTCACCGGTTTCACCCAGCGTACGCTGGCGGCGCGGAACGGCACATGCGCCGGCAGCTGCAGCACCGGCGTCTTCACTGCCAAAGGCTGCAGTGCCTTGAGCAGCGCGCGCAGGCGCTCGTCGTCGAAGCCGGTACCCACGCGGCCCACATAGCGCAGCCCGGCCTTGTCCGGCGTGGCCAGAAGCAGCGAGCCGAATCCCACCCGGGAACCCTTGGGTGCCGTATAGCCGACGATCACGAACTCGTCGGTGTCTTCGTGCTTCACCTTCACCCAGCTGCGCGCGCGGGTGTTTACGTACGGCGCATCCACCTGCTTGCTGACGATGCCTTCGAAGCCGGCCTCGCCGCTGGCATCGAACACCTGCGGCCCATGGTCGACCACGTGTTCGCTGAAGGCCAGTGTGCCGGGCGCCGGCCCGATGAGATCCTTCAGCAGCGCCTTGCGTTCCAGCAACGGCGCACGACTGATGTCCACGCCGGCCACACCCGGAAGATCGAACACGATGTAACGCAACGGTTGCTTCGAGCTTCCATCGATCACGCGCTGCAGTGCTGCGAAATCGCTGCGTCCTTCCTTGTCCAGAACCACCAGCTCGCCATCCAGGCGCGCATCGCGCACCGGCAGCGCCAGCACGGCCTGCGCGACCTCGGGAAAATCGGCCGTCCAGTCCAGGCCGTTGCGCGAGCGGAGTTTCACCTCGCCATTGTGCAGATCGGCCAGCAGACGATAGCCGTCCCACTTGATCTCGTGCAGCCAGCGCTCGCCGTCGGGGGCACTGTCGCGATGATCGGTCAACTGCGGTTTGAACCCAAGGGGATAGGGCGTATCACGTGCGCCGTGCAGTTGCAGCGCGCGTGCATGCCAACGCGCATCGGCCTTGCGCGTGGTCGTGCGTGCGACGGGTGCAGCACGCGCCGCCTTCGCTGTGGAACGCTTCTTCGCCGCAGATGCTCGTTTCGGCGTGGGTGCCGTCAGCAGGTCATCCGCCTCCGCGTCGCGCGCTTCGCCGTCGTCGCGCTTTATCAGCAGCCACTGCACCTGACGCCCTTTCATTGCCGTACGCACCAGCTTCCACCCACCGGCCAGGCGTTGCCCGTGCAGCACGAAGTCGATCTTTCCAGCCGCCAGCGCCTGCAGTGGATCACCTTCACAGGCCCAGGTGCCGTGATCGAAGACATCCACGTGGCCAGCGCCATAGTGGCCTTCAGGAATGTCTCCTTCGAAACCGGCGTAGGACAACGGGTGATCTTCCACCTCCACGGCCAGCCGCTTCTCACCGACGCGCAGCGAAGGCCCCTTGGGCACGGCCCAGCTCTTCAGTACGCCGTCCATTTCCAGGCGGAAGTCATAGTGACGCGAGCTTGCGTGATGCAGCTGGATGACGAAGGTCGGCCGCCGCTTCGGATTCCCGCGTGCGGGCGTGTCGTCAGGCTCCGGCGTCTGCCCGGCGCCACCACCCAGTCTGCGCTTGCGCCGGTACTGGTGCAGCGACATGGTTCAACCTGCCTTGCGCCGCGTGGTCTTCTTTACGGCCTTTTTGGCGGCCTTCTTCGCAGCCTTCTTCGCCGGTGCCTTGCGCATTGCCGTCTTCTTCGCCGGCGTGCGCTTGTTGGCGTCCAGGCTCTTCTGAAGCAACGCCATGAAATCCACCACATTGGTGGTGGCATCTTCACGCGGTGCGGGCTCGTCTTCCACCCGGGTAGTGCCGCCCTTGGATTTGATGCGCTTGTTCAATACCAGCTGCAGACGCTCGCGGAACTCATCGTGATAATCCGAAGGATCCCAGTCACCGGCCATTGATTCGATCAGCTGTTCGGCCATCGCCGTTTCCTTGCTGGTTATGCGATAGTCGGACAGTTTTCCGGTGGGCAGCTTGTAGTCCTCGGGATCCACCAGCTCCTGCGGATAGCGCAGGATCATCAACACCAGCGCGTCCTCATGCGGCATCACCGCGCACAGGTATTCGCGCGTGCGCACCACCACCCGCGCGATGCCCACTTTGCCGGTACTGCGAAGCGTTTCGCGCAGCAGCACATAGCCCTTTTCGGCCTTCTTGCCGGGCACCAGCAGATACGGTTTCTCGTAGTAGCGTGGGTCGATCTGCGCCGCATCCACGAACGATTCCACCTCCACCGCTTCGTGGCTTTCCGGCGCCGCCGAACGGATATCACCTTCCTCCAGCACGACATAACTGCCCTTGTCGTACTCATAGGCTTTGACGATGTCCTTCCAGGGCACTTCCTCACCGGTGTCGGCGTTGACCCGTTCGAAACGGATCGGCTTGCGGTCGCGGGAGTCGAGCATGCGGAACTGCAGATCGACCTTGCGTTCGCCGGACATCAGTGACACCGGCACGTTGAGCAGGCCAAACGACAACGTGCCGGTCCAGATCGGGCGGGCCATGGGCGCACCTTTGATGGGGCAGGGTGCCCAGCGTGGTCCGGAGGGCGTAAACCAGCCGTGTCCATGCCGTGCACGTGGGTTCTACGGTAGTGCCGGCCGCTGGCCGGCTGAGGCTCGCGGACTGAAGTTTCCTGGGGTTGCCGGCCAGCGGCCGGCACTACTGCAGCAACGGCCTCACCGCCGCCGCCGGAATATGGTCCAGTGCGCGCCAGGCGTCCTCCACCACCGGCCTCGCCTGCGACCAGCTCAACCGCGACTGCCCGCGCATCTGCTCCCAGTGCTCGGCCAGTTCCTCGCAGGTATCGGCGGCATCACCGCGCGGCCAGTCGGCAGCGTGGGTGGTCAGCGCGAAGGCATACACCGGGCACAGATCGCGCCAGTTGCGGTGGCTCTGGCCTCGGCGCTCTTCGTAGTCACTGAGCATGTACTGCAGGTAGTCCTGCGCCACCGCCTGCGGGTCCTCATGGCGACGCGTACGGCGCTGAGCTGTGCGCTGGCCGAGCGGATCAAGCAGGGCGTTGAACACGGACGGTGCGGGTCGTTCAAGACGGGGCATGGCCGGCTCCTGCAGCGGGGGCGGGTGGGCAGGAATACGCGCGGTCCCGTTACCGGGGGGTGAGCGAGATGTTCATGACGCCAGGTTCGCAGCGGCTTTACCTGCAGGGCGGTGTAGTGGGAGCCCCCGAGTGCAGGTACCAGACCATGAGCCGAGAGACCTCACGAGACCCGCTGCGCGAAAACCACCCGCCCATTCCCGGCGAGCAGCGCGGCAAGCGCGATGCCGACAATGCCGACTACCGCGGCACCGGTGCACCGTTCTTCGATGCCGAGCATGCCGGAGAGCATCTGCCGGTGAAGCACGAGTCTGAACAGGCCGCGCTGGACCGCAAGGACGGCGGCGACCGCCATCGTGGCGGCCAGGAAAGCCCGCTCAAGCGGCGTGAGCGCAAGCAGCGCGCCAGCGACAACCAGGATGAAGCGCTGGAGGAGACCTTCCCGGCCAGCGACCCGACCTCGCCGTTCGTGCCGGCCAAGGCCCCCGACTGACGGTAGCGCCGGCCGCTGGCAGGCAACCTCCTGGCGCCCTGCACGGCGCGATGCCGGCCACGGCCCCCGATTTACGGGTAGTGCCGGCCGCTGGCCGGCAACCTCCTGACGTCCTGCACCGCGCGATGCCGGCCAGCGGCCGGCACTACCACTTCAGCGCCACGACCATTGCAGGCCAATGTTGGCCCGCCGTCCCGGTCCCGGCTCGTAGAAGCGGCCATTGCCATCGTTGACGATCACCGAGCCGATGTAGGCCTGGTCCAGCACATTCTCCAGCCGGGCGAAGGCGCGCAGCTCGCCACCCGGCAGCGTCCAGCGACGGCCGGCTTCCAGATGCAGCAGGGCAAAGCCGGGCGCACGCTCGGTGGCCACGTCGTTGACCAAGGTATCGCTGCTGGCGGAGGCCTCCAGCGCCCACTGCCAGTCGGCGGGGGTCCACTGCAGCCTGGCGAAGGCCTGCTGGCGCGGCACACCGGGCAGGCGGCTGCCCGCGGCGACCACGCTGTTCGAGGTCAGGTACGGCGAGCGCACCTGCGCCTGCAGCCATGTCCATGCCAGCTGCAGTTCCAGCTGCTCGGCCAGCGGCTGTCGGTACTGCAGTTCCACACCTTGGCGGCGGGTGCGGCCGATGTTGCGATAGGTGCTGCGCCCACCAGAGTTGCTGGCAACTGCCAGCTCATCGTCGGTATCTGCGCGGAACAGGCTG
Source organism: Stenotrophomonas maltophilia group sp. Smal13 (assembly GCF_030236855.1). Classification (NCBI taxonomy): domain Bacteria; kingdom Pseudomonadati; phylum Pseudomonadota; class Gammaproteobacteria; order Lysobacterales; family Lysobacteraceae; genus Stenotrophomonas; species Stenotrophomonas maltophilia group sp. Smal13. The sequence goes on along the minus strand of NZ_JASJSQ010000015.1, from coordinate 62,770 downwards.
ATATCAAGCTGGGTTCCGTCCTGTGCGTGCCATTTGCTGCCTATCTCCAGATTGCGGCTGCCCGCGGCCGCCAGATCCAGTGCCAATCCCGCCTGGCCGTCGGCGCGATAACCCAGCTCATTGAAGGTAGGCGTCTCAAAGCCGCGGCCCACGGCGGCGTGCAGCCGCCACTGCGGGCTGGCCTCGAAGCTGACGCCTGCCACCGGCGTGGTTGCCTGGTAGCGACGGCGGCCGCTGTCGTCCGGATTGCGCCCGGTGATGTAGCGGTCATCGGATTCGAAGCGCACCGCGCTGTGGCGCAGCCCGGCCAGCAGCGACCAGCGCGGGCTCCACTGCCACCAGGCCTGGGCGAACTGGTCCACGTTCTGCACGACGTCGATCTGGTCACGACGCAGGCGCCCACGCACGCCCAGGGTGCTGCCGATGAAGTTCTCGTAGCCGGTGCGGTGCTGGCGCTGGCGGTCCGCACTGAGCCCGGCCACCAGGTCCAACGGTCGGCCGGCGAGGTCGCCATGCCAGCCCCAGCGCGCGTCCAGTCCGCCGTAGCCCGCGTCCAGATCGATCACGCCGCCCGCATGCAACGGGTTGACCTGTGCGGTCGGCGGAATCGGCAGGTACTGGGTGACCTCACGCTGCCCGGCATAGCCCATCAGCTGCCAGCGCTGGGTGTCGGTTTCCCGGGTCCAACGCAACCCAGCCTGCTGCTGGCGCACCGATTTGCGGGTGTTGTACTGGTGAGCCACTGCCGTGGCCTGGCGCGGATCGGCCGCCACCTGGGCACGGCTCAGGCCCAGCGGATCCTGCGCATCGGGGGCATCGAGCGCGTTGAGCAGCAGCTCGAGCCGTCCACCGCCCAGATCACCACCAATACGTGCGTTGAGCGATTCACGGCGCGCGCGGCTATGGTCCCGCCAGCCATCGGTGCGGAAGTGATTGGCGGCGATGTTGTAGTCCAGCGCTTGGCCGGCACCCTTCAGTTGCGCGCCGACACTGAGCGTGTTGTCGGCGCCGGCGTTCACGCGCAGCCGCCACGGGTCGCCGGCCTGGCCCTGCGCGCTCCAGACCTGCAGCACGCCGCCGGAGGAATTGCCGTACAGCGCCGAGAACGGCCCGCGCAGCACCTCGATGCGTTCGGCGCCCAACAAGCTGGCGTGCGACAGCTGGCCCTGGCCATCGGGCATGGTCGCCGGCACCCCGTCGATCAACACCCGTACCCCGCGCACACCAAAGGTCGAGCGCGCGCCGAAGCCACGGATCGACAGCTGCGTGTCCTGGGCGAAGTTCTGCCGGTCGCGCGCCACTAGTCCCGGTACGCCGGCCAGCGCCTCGGACAGCTGCGCGCCGGTGCCCGCGCGGCTGGCGTCGATCCAGACGGTGTCCAGGCTGGCCGGCAGCGCGAACGGGTCGATACCCGGCACCCGCGCCACCTGCACCTGCACGGCGGGCAGGGCGGTGGGCGCAGGCTCGGCCATGGCCGCCCAGGGCGACAGCAGCAGGGCGGACAGCGGCAGGCAACGGCGTCGTGCGGCAGGATTCATGATTCAGGTTGATGGATCGGGCGGCAACGCACGCCATGGTACGGGGCCGTGGATGACGATGGCGGCGGCCAGCCCCGGCAGGCTTTGTTACGATGGGCCGTTTCCGGCCGAAAAGCCGCAGACCGCGTGGCGCAATTCCTCCCCCTTTCCGTCTACCGAACGAGTACCGCCGTGTCCTTCTTTGCAAACGTGGAACTGGTCCCAGGCGACCCGATCCTGGGCCTGACCGAGGCGTACAACGCCGACAGCCGCCCGACCAAGGTCAACCTGGGTGTGGGCATCTACTACGACGAGAGCGGCCGCATTCCGCTGCTGCGCGCCGTCAAGCAGATCGAGCAGCAGCTCGCCGCTGAAGCCAAACCGCGCGGCTACCTGCCGATCGATGGCCTGCCGGCGTACACGCAGGCCACGCGCGAGCTGGTGTTCGGCAAGGACTCGCCGCTGCTGGCCGCCGGCCGCGTCACCACCGCACAGACCGTCGGTGGCAGCGGTGCGCTGCGCGTCGGCGCCGACGTGCTGAAGAAGCTGCTGCCGCACGCCACCGTTGCGCTGAGCAACCCCAGCTGGGAAAACCACCGCGCCGTGTTCAGCGCGGCCGGCTTCGAGGTGGTGGACTACACCTATTTCGACCCGACCACCCACGGCGTCAACTTCGACGGCCTGCTGGCCGACCTGGGCAAGCTGGAAGCCGGCACCGTGGTGTTGCTGCATGCCTGCTGCCACAACCCGACCGGCGCTGACCTCACGGTCACCCAGTGGAAGCAGGTCGCGCAGCTGCTGAAGGAGAAGCAGCTGTTCCCCTTCATCGACATGGCCTACCAGGGCTTCGACAAGGGCATCGAGCAGGACGGCGCCGCCGTGCGCATCATCGCCGAAGCCGGCATCGACAGCTTCATCGTCGCCAACTCGTACTCCAAGTCGTTCTCGCTGTACGGCGAGCGCGTGGGTGCGCTGTCGATGGTGGCGCCGACCGCCGCTGACGCCAAGGCCGTGCAGTCGCAGGTCAAGCGCGTGATCCGCACCATCTACTCCAGCCCGTCCACCCACGGTGCCGCGCTGGTGGCCGGCGTGCTGACCAACCCGGAACTGCGCGCGATGTGGGAGCAGGAGCTGACCGAGATGCGCGAGCGCATCCACGCCCTGCGCCAGGGCCTGGTGGAGAAGCTTGCCGCTGCCGGTGCCCCGCAGTTCGGCTTCATCAACGAGCAGGCCGGCATGTTCTCCTACTCCGGCCTGAGCCGTGAGCAGGTCGAACGCCTGCGCGACGAGTTCGGCATCTACGCCGTCGGCACCGGCCGCATCTGCGTGGCCGCGCTGAACCAGAACAACCTGGAGTACGTCGCCAAGGCCGTGGCCACTGTGGCCAAGGGCTGAAACAGTGCTCCAGTGGTTTGAAGACAAAGGCGCCGAAAGGCGCCTTTGTTTTTGCTCCTGCTTTGCCTTTGCCACACTCTCCGCGCTCGCGGCGAACCCTGAAGCGCAGGGCGAGGCACACCGTGGCCAGGACCGTGAGGCGCATGGATGCGCCGATCGAGCCCCCATGGGTGAGGGCGCTTTGCCTGCGAAGCACTGCTTCGCAAGCGCCCGAACGCCCTGCCGCCAGCGGCTGGGCCGGACCCCGGAGGGGGGTTTACGGCGTGTCCTGGTCACGGTGTGCCTCGCCCTGCGCCTCCATGAAGGAGTGCGCCGACAGCGCAACGCATCTGGAAACGATTACGCCTTCCCGCGCTCACGCACGGCCCCGCCATACGGGCGACAATAGGCGTTTTCCCGCTGCCGAGACCTGCCCGCTCATGTCCCGTACTTCGTTGACCCGCTTCCTGATCCAGGAACAGCACGCCGGCCGCATCAATGCCGACCTGCGCCAGCTGATCGCGGTCGTCGCCCGCGCCTGCACCAGCATCTCCATCGCCGTCAGCAAGGGCGCCCTCGGTGGCGTGCTCGGCGACGCCGGTACCGGCAACGTGCAGGGGGAAGCGCAGAAGAAGCTGGATGTGATCAGCAACGAGATCCTGCTCGAAGCCAACGCCTGGGGCGGCCACCTCGCCGCCTGCGCCTCGGAGGAAATGGACCACAGCCAGCCGGTGCCGGACATCTATCCGCGCGGCGATTTCCTGCTGCTGTTCGATCCCCTCGATGGCAGCTCCAACATCGACGTCAACGTCTCCGTCGGCACCATCTTCTCGGTGCTGCGCTGCCCGACCAACGTCGAACTGCCGGGCGATGACGCCTTCCTGCAGCCGGGCAGCAAGCAGATTGCCGCCGGCTACTGCATCTACGGGCCCAGCACCCAGCTGGTGCTGACCGTCGGCCACGGTACCCATGCCTTCACCCTGGACCGCGAGAAGGGCGAGTTCGTGCTGACCACCGAGAACATGCAGATTCCGGCGGCCACCCAGGAATTCGCCATCAACATGTCCAACCAGCGTCACTGGGAAGCGCCGATGCAGGCCTATGTCGGTGATCTGCTGGCGGGCAAGGAAGGCGCGCGCGGCAAGAACTTCAACATGCGCTGGATCGCCAGCATGGTCGCCGACGTGCATCGCATCCTGACCCGCGGCGGCATCTTCATCTACCCGTGGGACAAGAAGGATCCGTCCAAGGCCGGCAAGCTGCGCCTGATGTACGAAGCCAACCCGATGGGCCTGCTGGTCGAACAGGCCGGTGGCGCTGCCTGGACCGGCCGCGAGCGCATCCTCGACATCCAGCCCGACCAGCTGCACCAGCGCGTGCCGGTGTTCCTGGGTTCGCGCGAGGAAGTGGCTGAAGCCGTGCGCTACCACCACGCACACGACGACGCGCAGGGCTGACGGCCTATCGCCTGACAGCGGTCATGGCAGTTCGATGACATGACCGTGGGGTGACACCGAGGGCGGCAAACGGCACCATCAAGCCGTTGCCGCCTAAGGAATGCACGCATGCACGAGCAGGGCCCGGTCGATTTCATCGAAGTCATCCACAACGCCGTCCCCAGCGAGGTCTGCGCGGCCATCGTTGAGCGCCTGCGCGCTACGCGTGGCCTGCAGCCCGGTGCGGTGGGCAGTGGCGTGTTCCCGGAACTCAAGCACAGCAAGGATCTGCGCATCAGTGGCCTGGACGGCTGGCAGGATGTCGATCAGCAGCTGCAGATCGCGGTGTTCAACGGCCTGCTGACTTATCTACGCCGTTATCCACAGGCGTTGATTGCGCCGCTGATGTTGCAGATCCAGGACAGCAACGGCCAACCGCGACGCCTGTCTGCCGAGGACTTCCCCGACATGCCGCAGCAGCAGCTGGCCGATCTGGCCCGCACCTGCCTGCGCCCGGGTGCGATCAACCTGCAGTGGTATGCGGCAGGCGAGGGCGGCTACCCGTACTGGCATTGCGAGCTGTACCCGAAGGATGCGCAGGCCGAGACCCTGCACCGGCACGTGCTGTGGACGCTGTACCTCAACGACGACTTCGAAGAGGGCGAAACCGAGTTCCTGTTCCAGGGGCGGAAGATCGCGCCGCGCACCGGCAGCCTGCTGATTGCGCCGACTGCGTTCACCCACACGCATCGTGGCAACCGGCCGCAGGGTGGGGACAAGTTCATCGCGACCAGCTGGATCCTGTTCCAGAGTGCGCAGAAGTTGTTTGGAGGGTAGAGTCGAGCTTGCTCGACTGCTTTTCCGTCTCCAGTCGAGCAAGCTCGACTCTACTCAGAACAACGAACCCTGCGGCGAATCCTTCTTCGGCGGCAGCGGCTTCTGGAACCGGCTGCAATCCAGCTTCGGCCAATGGCTGTTCTGCGCATTGAAGCCCAGACGTTTGCGCGCCAGCTTGAAGCGGTTGTTCAACAGATCGGCATACACGCCCTGGCCCCGCATGCGCGTGCCGAACTGGCTGTCGTAGTCCTTGCCGCCGCGCAGCTGCTGGATGGTACTCATCACATGTGCGGCGCGATCTGGATGATGGGTGTCCAGCCACTCGCGGAACAGCGGTGCCACTTCCAGCGGCAGGCGCAGCAGCACATAACCGGCGGTGCTGGCACCGGCATCGTGTGCAGCCTCCAGCACGGCTTCCAGTTCGCTGTCGTTGATCCACGGAATCACCGGCGCCACCATCACGCCCACCGGAATACCGGCTTCATGCAGGCGCTTCATCGCGCGCAGCCGCGCATGCGGTGCAGACGCGCGTGGCTCCAGCTTCGCGGAGAGGTGCGGGTCCAGCGAGGTCACCGAGAAATGCACGCTGACCAGGTTCTCCGCCGCCAGCGGTGCAAGCAGGTCGATATCGCGCTCGACCAGTGCGTTCTTGGTGATCAGCGAGAAAGGATGCTTGGTCTCCAGCATCACTTCGATCAGTTGGCGGGTGAGTTTGAACTTGCGCTCGATCGGCTGATACGCGTCGGTGTTGATGCCCAGCGCGATCGGCTGCGGCACGTAGCCCGGCTTCGACAGCTCCTTGCGCAGCAGCTGCGGCGCATTGGTCTTGGCGAACAGCTTGGTTTCGAAATCCAGGCCCGGCGACAGGTTCAGATAGGCATGCGAGGGGCGTGCAAAGCAGTATGAGCATCCATGCTCGCAGCCGCGATACGGATTGACCGACTGGCTGAAGCCGACGTCCGGCGAGGTGTTGCGGCTGATGATGCTGCGCGCGGTCTCGGCACGCACTTCGGTACGCAGGCGAGGGGCAAGGAACTCCTCGCTCTCGTCGACCGCCCAGCCGTCGTCCACCGCCTCGCTGACAGTGCTTTCAAAGCGCCCGGCAAGGTGGGACGTGGAACCTCGGCCCTTGATCGCAATACCCATTGCGGCAGGGTACGTCGCGGCCGTCTCAGTGGCTGCGACGGCCGCCTGAAGGGTTCAGCGCCCCCGTAGAGTCGAGCCGTGCTCGACTCCCACCCAAGGTGGCCCAAGACCGAAGTCGAGCAGGGCTCGATGCTACAGGGGAGGGGTCAGAGCAGCGCCAGGTACCCGCGCACCGTGGCGTCCAGCCCGTCGTACAGCGCCTCACCGATCAGCGCGTGGCCGATCGACACCTCCAGCACGTCCGGCACGTTGGCCAGGAAATCGCGCAGGTTGTCCTGCGACAGATCGTGGCCGGCGTTCACGCCCAGGCCAACGGCCTGTGCACGGCGTGCGGCAGTGGCGAACAGCGCCAGCATCGCGTCAGCATCACCAGCCGCATGCGCCTCCGCATAGGGCCCGGTATACAGCTCGATGCGGTCCGCACCCACTTCGGCCGCCTGCTCCAGCAACGGGTTGCCGGCATCGACGAACAGGCTGACCCGGCAACCCATCGCTTTCAGTTCGGCAATCAGCGGGCGCAGTCGTTCGGCATCCCGCTCGAAGTCGAAACCATGATCGGAGGTGATCTGGCCGTCGCTGTCAGGCACCAGGGTAGCCTGCGCCGGACGGGTCTGTGCACACAGCGGCAGCAGCCCCGGATAACCCTCGCGCGGCGGTGCGAACGGATTGCCTTCGATGTTGAACTCCACCCCACGCGCACGGGTCAGCGTGGACAGGGCCAGCACGTCCTCGGCGGTGATGTGGCGACGGTCCGGTCGCGGATGCACGGTGATGCCGTGCGCGCCGGCATCCAGGCAGGCCTGGGCGGCGCGTACCACGTCCGGTTCGGCACCGCCGCGCGAATTGCGCAGGACGGCGATCTTGTTGACGTTGACGCTGAGCTGGGTCATGGAACGAAACTACTTGGAAAGAGGGGATGGATCGTGATCGTTGGGGTCGTCACCGCGGCGGGCCTGGGCCTGTTCGCGCAGGCGGCGCAGTTCTTCGGCATCGACCAGTGTGGACGGATCGCGCTGTGGATCACCGAAACGGGCCACATAGCGGCCGCGTACCCAGGCCAGCAGGAAGGCGAGGGCGGCCAGCAGGCACAGGGTCATCAGCCCGGGGCTGGGGGTCTTCAGCGCGAAGGCGAAACAGCCCAGCGCCAGCAGCAGGTACAACCAGTACATAGTCGGGCTCCCCGGATGATCGGCGCAGTGTAGCGCTGCGTCAGAGCAGCGGCGAGGCCAGCCGGGCGAAGGCCTCGGGCAGGCGGTGCAGCCACAGCGAACGACCGGCCTGGTCGTGCACCCGCGCGGAACGGTCGAATTCGCCCTGCAGCAGTTCGGCCAGCGCAGCCACCCGGTCACGGTCGCTGATCATCATCGACAGCTCGAAGTTCAGCCGGAAGCTGCGGTGATCGAAGTTGGCACTGCCGACGATGCAGACGTCGTCATCGGCGATGAAGGCCTTGGTATGCAGCATGCGTGGGCCGTACTCGTAGATCTTCACCCCGGCATGCAGCAGCTCGTCGAAGTAGGAGCGGGCGGCCTGGGTGACGAACCAGGAATCGCTCATCTTCGGCACCAGCAGGCGCACGTCCAGCCCGCCCAGCGCGGCCGAGGTCAGTGCCATCCGCGCCGCTTCGCCCGGCACGAAGTAGGGCGTGACCAGCCAGACGCGCTCGTGCGCTTCCTGGATCGCCGCCACATGCAGGCGATGGATCGTTTCCCAGCCCGAGTCCGGGCCGGAGACCAGCACCTGGGCGTTGATCGCACCATCGCCGCGCAGCGGCATGTCAGCTGGCCACAGACGCGCGATGTCCATGCGCGAGGGATCCTGTCCACTGGCGTAGAGCCAGTCCTCGGCGAACACCAGCTGCAGGCTGCGCACCACGTGGCCGCGGATGCGCATGTGCAGGTCGCGATAGGCATCCGCCCTGCGGCTTTCATCCTCGTCGTCGGTGATGTTGATGCCGCCGGTGAAGGCGAGGCGGCCGTCGACGATCACCAGCTTGCGGTGGGTACGCAGGTTCAACCACGGGCGCTTGAATGGCTTCAGCAGCTGCCGTGGGTGGAACCAGATCGCTTCGCCACCGGCGTCGAGCAGCGGCTGCAGGAAGCGGCGGGGCAGGGCCGACGAACCCACCGCGTCGAGCAGCAGGCGCACCTGCACGCCCGCGCGGGCGCGCTCGACCAGGGCGTCGCGCAGCGCGGTGCCGGCATGGTCCGGGTTGAAGATGTAGTACTCCAGGTGCACGTGATCGCGGGCCTGCGCGATGGCGTCCAGCAGGGCCGCGTAGGTTGCCGCGCCATCCACCAGCCAGGTGACTTCGGTGGCGCTGCTCGGCGCGAGCCCGGTCGTGGCCTGTGCGACCTTGGCCAGCTCGGTGCAGTCGGCGTCGGGTGGGCAGACATCGCTGTAGTGCTCCATCCCCGAGCGGGCACGGCCACGGCGCAGGCGCTGCCGCTTCACCTTCTGCGGGCCCAGCAGGTAGTAGATGAAGAGACCCAGGTAGGGCAGTAGCGCCAGCGACAGGATCCAGCTCAGCGTGGCCACCGGCTCGCGCTTCTGCAGCATGATCCAGCCCGCCAGCGCGAACAGGTACAGCAGATAGGCGACCGCCAGGATCGTGCCAAGGTGGGAGATGCCGTCGAGCCAGTGGCGCAGGGAGTCGAAGAGGGCGAGCATCCGCCGATCATAACGGTCCAGACCGTCAGGCATAAAAAAGACGCCCCTGTTTCCAGGGGCGTCTGCAGTCGCGTCATGACTGTTGTATTGCGGTGTAGCAGTTACTGCTGCACAAAACCGATCTTCTTCATCTGAGCGTTCTTCGCGGCAGCCAGAACCTTGGCCATCACGTCGTACTCGGAATCCGGGCTCGCATCGATGCGCAGTTCCGGCTGGTTGGTCGGGTCCTTCTGGACCTCGTTCTCCATCCGCTGCTGCAGCTCGCTCGCATTGATCGGGCTGTTGTTCCACGAGACCTGGTTGCTGGCGTCGATCTTGAGTTCGATCGGCGGCGGCGGTTCGACCAGCTGCGGCGGTGGGTTGAGCACGCGCTGCGGCAGGTCCACGGCGATCGGGTACGTCATGATCGGCGCGGTCACGATGAAGATGATCAGCAGAACCAGCATCACGTCCACGAGGGGCGTGACGTTGATGTCTGCCATGGGGCCTTTGCCACCACCACTACTGAATGCCATGGCTTACTGCCCCTTCTCTTTGGTCGCGACGAAGCCGACGTCCAGCATGCCCTGTTCCTGCGCGATCTTGGTCATCTCGTTGATGACACGCATCTTGGTGGTGCGGTCACCACGCAGGTTCAACGGCGGCTGCGGGGTCTGCTGGGCGGCGGTCGCCAAGCGCGACTCGAGAGTCTGCTTGTTGATTTCTTCGTCGTTCCAGTAGATCGAGCCATCTTCCTTGACTGCCAGGGTGATGGGGCCCTTGCGGTCGTTGGTGTCGTCCGGCTTCTGGACCAGGTTGGCCTCCGGCAGATCCACCTTGACCTTGTGGGACATCAGGGGCGCCGTGATGATGAAGATGATCAGCAGCACCAGCATCACGTCCACGAGGGGCGTAACGTTGATGTCGGCCATTGGGCCGCCGCTGTTACCACTACTGAAAGCCATAACGGGCTCCGTCTAGATCGTGTTGACTACGTTCTCGCTGGGTACAGCGCGTCGCAATTAGCGGACGCGCGAACCGGTGGCGAAGAAGTCGTGCAGGTCGTGCGCGAAGGTATCGAACTTGCTGATGGTCGCGCTGTTGATCTTGCTGAAGAAGTTGAAGGCGAACACGGCCGGGATCGCGACGAACAGACCGATCGCGGTCATGATCAGCGCTTCACCCACCGGGCCGGCAACGGCGTCGATCGAAGCGGAGCCGGTGGCACCGATCTTGATCAGCGCGCCGTAGATGCCCCACACGGTACCCAGCAGACCGACGAACGGAGCGGTCGCGCCGACGGTGGCCAGCAGGGTCATGCCCGACTGCAGCTTGTTGCTTTCGCGGGTCACGGCCTGACGCAGAGCGCGGTCGACGAACTCCGAACGGCTCAGGTTCTCACCCACGCCGCCGGTGGCGCCGCCTTCAGCGCGCTGGTGGTGGGCAGCCGCCTGGGCAGCGTCCAGGGCGATCTTGGAGAACGGCTCGGAAGCCGGCTGTTCTTCCATCGCACGGATGGCGTCCTGCGCGTTCGGGGTATCCCAGAACAGGCTGACGACGCGATCAGCGGCGCTCTTCAGGCGGGTGGCGCGGAAGATGTTGATGACGGTCCAGTACCAGGACATGGCCGACATGACGACCAGGGTCAGCAGCACGACCCAGGAAACCGCGAAATCACCCGGCTTGGTGGTCATTTCGTGGATCAGGTGCTCGAAGCCCATCTGCGACAGGGCGTTGGACGGATTGCCCCCGGCAGCAGCGGCGATGAAAATTTCCTGCAGCATGACGCTTACCTTTGTTGTGTGTGGTGATAAAGGGTGTAGCTAAGCTAAACAATCGAACTGGGAGCGGGGGTGGCCAAGCGGCCACCCGGACGCATCAGTTCAGCGCAAAGTTGACCGGGACGCGAACGCGACCTGCCGCCTTCTTACCGCCAGATTCAGCGGCGTTGAAGCGCCACTTGCGAGCTGCTTCCATCGCAGCACGGTCCAGGTCGCGGTTACGGCTGGACTTTTCCACCGTGACATTGGTGACGTTGCCGCTGGCATCGACATCAATGATCAGGATCACTTCGCCCTGGATACCCGCGCGGAAGGCTGCCGGCGGGTAGCGCGGCGGGTTCATGGCCTTCGACGAGATGTCCACGCTGGCCTCGATCGAGGTCGGCGGAGCCGGCGGCGACGGAGGCGACGGCGGGGTGACGATATCGCTCGGGCGCGGTTCCGGCACGTCCACGACCGGCGCCTGCGGCGGCGGCGGGACCGGCGACGGCTTCGGCGGCGACAGGTTCTTCACCGGCGGCGGCGGAGTATCCGTCGGCGGCGGCGGCGGCGGCGGCGGTGGCGGCGGCGGCGGGGCGTCGACGATCGTCACCATGACGTTGCGCTCCTTCTCAGCCACGGCCTTGGGAGCCACGGCGGGGATCAGGAGCATCATGAACGCGGCCAGATGCAGGGCAATTACAAACGCGATGCCGACGATGCGAGGCCAGCTCAGCCCCTTGTCATCGGGTTGTTCGTACCGGTGAACGACTAGTTGTTCCGTCATGCGCCAAGAGCTCAATAGTGGGGCCGGGATGCCGGGGGCGGAATCCCTGATCAGCGGTGCATGACACCGCAGGAACCTCCAAGCTTATACCAATCCTGAGCGCCTGCGCATCAACTGTGCAGGCATTCAGGCGTTATTCCTACTTACTTCAGGTTGATGATTTTTTTGGCATCAGCCTGGTTCTTCACACCCTTCGCCAGCGCCTGCTGGGCGGCCTGCTTGGCCTCCGGGATGCGACCTTCGGCATGCAGGACGCGTGCCAGGTTCAGGTAGGTCTCACCGTCCTTGGACAGCGGGGCAGCCTTCTGCCACGCATCGATCGCCTGCGGCACCTGGTCGGAGTAGTAGTAGGACTGGGCCAGCGCCAGGTAGACCTGGTAATCCGGCTTCAGGATGCCCTTCTGCAACCCTTCGTTGATGACCGCGATGACGTCCTTTTCCTTGTGTTCGGTGTTGGCATAGATCGAGTACAGCTGCTTGTACTCGCGCTCTTCGGTGAGCTGGCCGCTGCTGCGCAGCTTGTCCATCACCGCGGCAGCCTTCTCCATCTGATCGGCCTGCATGTACATGCTGGCCAGGTTCAGCTGGGCCTTCTTGTCGTTCGGGTTCTTGGCGGCCAGTGCCTCGGCTTCCTTCACCGCTTCACCGGACTGGCCGGCTTCGGAGAGGGCCGCCATCAGCAGCTGGTTCCAGTTGTCCTTCGGTTCGGTGGCGCCGGCGATGGCCTGCTTCAGCACCGGGATCGCTTCCTGGTAGCGCTCCAGCTGGTACAGCGCCTGGCCCTTGGCGATCAGCTCTTCCGGCTTGGTCGACTTGCTCTCGGCGAAGTACTTGTCCAGGGTCGCCAGGCCTTCGGCGGTCTGGTCTTCCTGCAGCTGCAGCTGGCCCAGCATCAGCATCGACTGGAAGTGGCCGTTGTTGTCCAGGCCGTTGAACTGCAGGACCTGCTTCAGGTAGGCCACGGCAGCCGGGGTGTCGTCGGTCTGGTAGGCGGCCTGCGAGGCCAGCTGCGCGGCCAGCGACTTGTCGTACTCGTTCGCGGCGCTGTCAGCCAGGATCGCGTCGGCCTGCGTGCGCGTCTCCGGGAACTTTTCCTTGTTGTAGCTGTCGATCATCTTCTGCAGCTTGCTGCCCAGCTTGGCCGATGCCTTGACGGTCGGCTCCTCGCGGGTCGCGTTCGGGTACAGCGCTTCGGCCTTGGCCTGCTTGCCGCCGCGGTTGCCACGCTCGGAGGAACGCGAGGACTGCGCGAAGGCATCGGTGACCACGGCGCCGGTCAGGGCGGTCGCGACGAGGACGGAAAGCACAGCTTTGTGGTTACGGAAAATCATCGTTCACCTCGATCGAACCGCCGGATAGCGGCAAAGTCGGACTGTCAGAAAAATCTGAGCCGCCAAACGTATCAGAAACAGATGGCGTGAGAAATCGTTTTATGTGCTGCAATACAGCATAGAACTGCGCACTCATCCGCACTTTGGCCGCAGCCCGGCCGCCTGCGCCTGCTGATAGACCGGCGTCAGTCCCGGTGCATCGCGTCGCAGTTCCTGGATACGGTTGGCTGGATCGGGGTGGGTGGACAGCCATTGCGGGCTGCGGCCGCCACTGGCGGCCATCATGTTCTGCCACAGGTCGACCGCCTGCGCCGGGTTGAAACCGGCCTGGGCCATCAGTCGCTGGCCGATCACGTCGGCCTCGCTTTCCTGGGTCCGTGAACCGGGCAGCAGGAAGGCGGTCTGCGCGCCCATGCCCCCGAGCTGGTTGACGGTGCTGGCAGCGCCTTCTCCGTAGGCCGCGCCGGCCAGCGCACCGAGCACGGCCAGCCCGGTCTGCGCACCCATCTGCCGGGTGATGCGCTCTTCGTGGTGGCGGGCGATGACGTGGCCGATTTCATGGCCGATTACGGCAGCCAGCTGATCCTGGTTCTTGGCGACGGTGAAGATGCCGGTGTTCACGCCGACCTTGCCACCGGGCAGGGCGAAGGCGTTGGGCTCCTTGTCGACGAACACGGCCGTCTCCCACCGTACGCCACGGTATTGAGGCGGCAGCTGCGCGACCAGGGCGTTGACCACGCACTGCACGTAACCGTTCTGGCGGCCGTCGGTGCTGATCTTTTCCTTCTGCTTGGTTTCGGCGAACGCCTGTGCGCCGAGCTGGTCCAGCTGCGCCTGCGACACCCCGCCCACCATCTGCCGACGGCCGGTAGGAGAGGTCGTGGTCGCGCAGGCGCTGACCAGGGTGGTGATGACAAGGGCCAGCAGCAGTTGTTTCATGGATCCACCCCCGTGTTCATATGCGCAGTGTGTAGCGTAGCGGCTTAATCTTTCGTCAAGCGGACACGGCGTTACGTTGCCCCGAAGAACACAAGCGCGGCAAGCGCCACGCCGTTGTTCAGCGCGTGCGCGGTGATCGCGGCCCAGAGCGTTCCGGTGCGCTGGTACAGCCAGCAGAACGCGGCACCCATGCCGCCATAGACCAGCCACAGCTGCGCGATCTCGGCCGGGCCGTTGGCACTGGTGCCAGGGATTTCATGGATCAGGGCGAAAGCAAGGCTGCTCAGTACCACGCCCAGCCACGGGCGCCCGGCCTTCCACAGGCGGCCAAACAGCACGCGGCGGAACAGCAGCTCCTCGTAGGCCGGTGCCAGTACCACCGCGAACAGCACCAGGAACAACGGGAAGCGCGCGATCGCACTCTGCATCAGCGCCAGATTGGTGGGAACCGGCTCGATGCCGAACTGCTTGGCCAGGAAGGCGATGCCATTGCTGCCGAGCACGATCAGGGTCGCCACCAGCAGGGTCCAACCCCAGGTGGAGGGACGGCGCAGCGCCTGGCGCGACGCGTGGCGCTCGGCGGCATTGGCCGGCCGTCGCCAGAAGTACAGCAGCAGCGCGGCGCCGCCGGTGGCAAACAGCGCCATGAGAATCTGCGCAAGCGCGCCCGGCTGGCCCAGTGACGCCGCTACCGAACTGGCGTCGGGGGCACCAGCGCCGGCCTGCGCGTTCGCGTAACCGACCACCACGCCACGGTACAGGCCCCATAGCAGGCCGCTGATCAGGCTCAGGCCGAACAGGGTGACAGCGGCGATACCCAGGTCGATGAAAAACCCCGCCAACGGCGAAACGGCACGCGGCGCGGCAGAAGCCGGCGGAACCGGGGGCGGAGCGGAAACCGGGGCGGATGCGGACATCAGGTACCTGCGTTCAAGAGTCGAAGGCCGGCGCGCCTCCCCGCGCACCGGCCGTGTCCCGATTGTGTCAGATATCCAGGTTTGCGACCTTCAGCGCGTTGTCTTCGATGAAGTCGCGACGCGGTTCGACGACATCGCCCATCAGCGTGCTGAAAATCTGGTCGGCAGCGACAGCATCTTCGATGCGCACCTGCAGCAGTCGACGGGTTTCCGGATTCACCGTGGTGTCCCACAACTGCTCCGGATTCATTTCACCCAGACCCTTGAATCGCTGGATCTGGCGGCCGCGCTTGGCCTCCTCGAGCAGCCAGTTCTGTGCCTTGGCAAAGCTGTCGACTTCGATCGACTTGGCACCGCGGGAAATGGTCGCGCCTTCGCGGACCAGACCGTGCAGCAGCTTCGATGCCTGGTGGATCGCGCGCAGTTCGCCGCTTTCGAAGGCCGACATCGGCAGCACCTGGATGTGCTGTTCGCCCATGTGGCGACGGGTCACCAGCACAGCGGCCGGGCGCTCGTCGTTGGCGTCCTGCAGTTCCAGCGTGAAACGCGGGCTGCCCAGGCTGCCCTGGTTGAGACGCTTGGCCAGTGCATCCAGGCCCTCGCCTTCGCCGGCAGCGCGCAGGCTTTCCAGGTCCATCGGGACGAAGTCGACCAGCGCTTCAAGCAGGTTGCGGTCGTAGCGGTGTGCGTTGCGCTCGATCGAATCCAGCGCCGCCGCGTAGGCCAGCAGCAGCTTCTCCAGCGCCAGGCCTTCGATGCCGGGCTCGCCGGTGGCCGGCACCAGTGCAGCGTTTTCCACTGCGCTGCTGGCCAGGTAGCTGTCCAGCGCCGGGTCGTCCTTCAGGTACAGCTCCTGCTTGCCCTGCTTGATCTTGTACAGCGGCGGCAGGCCGATGTAGACGTAACCGCGCTCGATCAGCTCCGGCATCTGACGGTAGAAGAACGTCAGCAGCAGGGTGCGGATGTGGGCGCCGTCGACGTCGGCGTCGGTCATGATGATGATCTTGTGGTAACGCAGCTTGTCCGGGTTGTACTCGTCACGGCCGATGCCGGTGCCCAGCGCGGTGATCAGCGTGCCCACCTGGTCGGAGGACAGCATGCGGTCGAAACGCGCGCGTTCCACGTTGAGGATCTTGCCGCGCAGCGGCAGCACCGCCTGGTTCTTGCGGTTGCGGCCCTGCTTGGCCGAACCACCTGCCGAGTCACCCTCGACGATGAACAGTTCGGACAGCGCCGGATCCTTTTCCTGGCAGTCGGCCAGCTTGCCCGGCAGGCCCGCGATGTCCAGCGCGCCCTTGCGGCGGGTCAGGTCGCGGGCCTTGCGCGCGGCTTCACGTGCACGTGCGGCATCGACGATCTTGCCGGCGATCGCCTTGGCTTCGTTCGGGTTTTCCTGCAGGAACTCTTCCAGGCGCGCACCGAAGGCGTTTTCCACCGCCGGGCGCACGTCGGAGCTGACCAGCTTTTCCTTGGTCTGGCTGGAGAAGCTCGGGTCCGGCACCTTCACCGACAGCACTGCGATCATGCCTTCGCGCATGTCATCGCCGGTCAGGTTGATCTTGGCCTGCTTGGCGATGCCGTTCTGCTCGATGTAGTTGTTGAGCACACGGGTCAGCGCACCGCGGAAACCGGCCAGGTGGGTACCGCCGTCCTTCTGCGGAATGTTGTTGGTGAAGCAGTACATCGTCTCCTGGTAGGAGTCGGTCCACTGCAGCGCCACGTCCACGACGATGCCGTTGTGCTCGCCGGTGACTGAAATGACGTTCGGGTGCAGCGGGGTCTTCAGCTGGGCCAGATGCTCCACGAAGCTGCGGATGCCGCCTTCGTAGTGGAAGTCATCGCGACGGCCGTCGCCACGCTCGTCGGCAAGGACGATCTTGACGCCGGAGTTCAGGAACGACAGCTCGCGCAGGCGGCGTGCCAGGATGTCGTAGTGGAATTCCACGTTGTCGTGGAAGGCGACAGTCGACGGCCAGAAGCGCACGGTGGTACCGCGCTTGGTGGTGGCTTCCAGCTTGGCCAGCGCAGTCACGGCTGCGCCGTTGCTGAATTCCTGCTGGTAGTGGGAGCCATTCTGGAACACGTCCACCAGCAGCTTCTGCGACAGCGCGTTGACCACGCTGACGCCGACGCCGTGCAGGCCGCCCGAAACCTTGTAGCTGTTGTCGTCGAACTTGCCGCCTGCGTGCAGGACGGTCATGACCACTTCGGCCGCAGACACTTCGCGACCGAGCTTGGCGCTCATCTGCTCGTGCTTGCCGGTCGGAATACCACGGCCGTTGTCGGACACCGAGACCGAGCCGTCGGCGTGGATCGTCACTGCAACGTGGTCGGCGTGGCCGGCCAACGCTTCGTCGATCGAGTTGTCGACGACCTCGAACACCATGTGGTGCAGACCGGTGCCGTCATGCACGTCGCCGATGTACATGCCGGGACGCTTGCGGACAGCCTCCAGGCCTTCCAGGGCGGTAATGCTGTTGGCGTCGTAATTGCCGTTGTTTGCCGGGGTGTTCTGTTCGTCGCTCATTGCGCTTGCCGTAGGCTCCGCAGGTCGGGCACCGCTTGGGGCGATGCGCCGAGAATGAAAGGATTCCAACCCGAATTATACCAGCCGGGGTCGAGCGGCCCTGGTGTGCTCACTATGGCACAGCCACGATCTGTGCATGTTCCACGTGGAACCGGGCGATGTGGGTCAGTTCCTGCAGCGCCGCTGGGGTTTCGGTGGCGGTAATGAAGATCTGTGCGGGCCCATTGAGCAGACGCTCCAATACCCGCGCCTGATGGGTACGATCCAGCTCCGAGGCCAGATCGTCCAATGCGATCACCGGCCATTCGCCGCGCTGTTCCGCATAGTCCTCCGCCTGTGCCAACAGGCACGCCAACGCTGTCAGCTTGGCCTGGCCGCGGGACAGCGCATCACGACCTGGAATGCTGTGGAAATCCACACTCCAGTCCGCGCGGTGCGGGCCCACCGAGGTATACCCGGCCTGCCGGTCACGTTCCCGGGCCAGAAGCAGGGCATCGGCCAAGGGAAGCTCATGCCGCCGCCAACCGGGGCTCAGCTCCAATCCCTGGATACCGAGTTGCGGAGCCAGGCTGGCGGCCAAGGCTACCGTGCGCTGCTGCAGACGCTCCAGGTAGTGCTGGCGGCGGCTGGTCAGCGGTTCTCCTGCCTCGGCCAGCTCGTGATCCCAGGTATCGAGCATCCGCGACGGCCCGCCCTGCTTGAGCAGGGCATTGCGCTGCTTCAGCGCCCGGGAATAGCGACGCCACAGGGACAGAAAATCCGGTTCCACGTGGAACAAGCCCCAATCGAGGAAGCGGCGGCGGGGTTCACCACCACCACTCACCAGTGCATGGCTCCCGGGCTCGAACGTCACTACGGCCAGCGCTGCGCAGAGATTACCCAGCTGTGCGACATCCTCGCCGTCCAGTCGCCCCTTCCAGTCCTGACCACTGTGGCGCAGGCCGGCTTTTCGGCGGTGGGGCGGGTGATGGGCACGCTGTTCGTCCCATTCCACGAAGATTTCCAGCGCTTCCTGGCCCTGGCGTACCAGACCGTCGCGCACCCGGCCACGGAAGCTGCGGCCATAGGCCATCAAGTGCAGGGCTTCGAGCACGCTGGTCTTGCCGGCACCGTTGTCGCCGGTCAGCAGGTTCAATCCCGGCTGGGGCGACAGGTCCACCGCACTGAAACGACGCAGTTGATGCAAGGCAAGGCGGCGGATCTGCATGGGGCGCGAAAGACCATCCGCACAAGGCGGTAGAGGGGCAGGGAATCCATCAGCTTACTGCATCGGTCAAGCCAGCCGTGCCGCGCCAGACATCGCCACTGTGCTGAAGCCTCCGCCTGGCAACCCTACGCGTGTTCCACGTGGTGGCGCTCCCTCACCTGGGCTCGCCTGGGTCTGGATACGCCCGGGAATCCTTGAATTCTGAGCGGCGGCGCAGGGTACCGTCCCTCAGATTTCAGCGATTTCAGCCCCATTCCGCGAGCATCGCCAGGTGCCCCGACGGTGGTTTGCGCGAGCACCGCGCAGATTTCTTTAAATCTACGATGCGATGCCCTGGAGGGTTCCACAGATTTCAAGGAATTCGAGCCCGCCGATTCACGCTGTCCACAGCAGGTCTGTATGACTTATACACAAGGTATGGGCAAACTGTGGATAAAAAAGCCCTTTTGCCCGACCTGCGAAACTATCCACAGGTTCCCCCCCAGCCTGAGGGGCCTCTATACAGGGGGTTTCAGGTGCATAAATATCTTAAAAATCAACTAGATAATGCATTTCTCCACGAAATCTGGGCCTACCATCACCACCATGCTTTAGATTTATACCCAGATTTAGAAGCTAGGCTGGCCCCGACCCGACCCCAACGAGACCTGTGGACAGTGGCGTCTGCAGATGAAGCAACCGCAGCGTTGCGACCCACGATCTGCTTCACCCCTCCGGCAAGTTCGGGGAACGTGCATCAGTCTGAAGACCCAGAACGGCATACTCGATCGAAAGCGGCTGGACAGCGCCCAAGCTCACAACCTGGATTCCAATCGCTCAGCACCGATTGCATCGGAAGGGCAGCCAGCATCAATCGGCAACCAGCAATCTCAAGGAAGGTATTCACCCATACCTGGAGATCCGGCCATCGCGATGCTCCACGTGGAACCTGCAAAAAAAACGCCCGGGAAGGTCCCGGGCGTCGTTCGGTTCCACGTGGAACAGGCTGCCGTCAGAGACGCAGCGGCATCACCACATGGCGCGACTTCTCGCTGCTGGACTCACGCACCAGTGCCGAGGAGTTGGAGTCGCGCAGCTGGATGATGACTTCCTCGTCGCGCAGGGCAGACAGGGCATCCAGCAGGTAGTTCACGTTGAAGCCGATGGCCAGATCGCTGACCGTGGTGTCGGCCTCGATCTCTTCCTGGGCTTCTTCCTGTTCCGGGTTGTGCGCGCTGATCTTCAGGTTGCCCGGCGAGACTTCCACGCGGATGCCGCGGTACTTCTCGTTGGACAGGATTGCGGCACGCTGCAGCGAGGCACGCAGTGCTTCGCGATCAACCTTCACTTCGCGGTCGGCACCGATCGGAATCACCGCTTCGTAATCCGGGAAACGGCCGTCGATCAGCTTCGAGGTGAAGGTGACATCGTCGCGCTTGACGCGGACGTGGCTACGGCCGACTTCCAGCTCGATCTCGCGATCGCCGCTCTCCAGCAGGCGCTGCAGTTCGGTCACGCCCTTGCGCGGCACGATGATCTGGCGCTTGGAACCACTGGGCTTGGCCAGGTCGGTTTCACACAGCGCCAGGCGGTGGCCGTCGGTGGCGACGGTACGCAGCGCATCGCCGCGCAGATCGAACAGCAGGCCGTTGAGGTAGTAGCGCACGTCCTGCTGGGCCATCGCGAACGCGGTGCGTTCGATCAGTTCCTTCAGGGTCGCTTCGCCGATGGCCACGCGCTCGGTGGCTTCCACTTCGTCAACCGACGGGAAGTCGTTGGAGGGCAGGGTAGCCAGGGTGAAGCGGCTGCGACCGGCCTGCACGGTGATCTTGTCACCGGTCTGCGAGACCGTGATCCGGCTGCCGTCGGGCAGGGCGCGGATGATCTCGAACAGTTTGCGGGCGGGGATGGTGGTTTCGCCGTCCTGGGCATCTTCAACCGCGATCCGCGACACCATCTCCACTTCCAGGTCGGTACCGGTCAGCGACAGCTGGCCGTTCTGCACCTGGACCAGGAAATTGGCCAGAACCGGAAGGGTCTGGCGGCGTTCGACCACGTTGACGACCTGTGCCAACGGCTTGAGAAAGGCTTCGCGCTGCAGTGTGAAACGCATGTGGTTCCGTGCCCCTATGCTTTAAAAAATGTGGAATAAATCAAAAGCTTGGTGGTGCTGGTAGAGACAGAATCGCTGGAAAACAACGCTAAGTCTTTGTAAATAAAAGAATTTCATACCTCGAAACCCTCTGTATTACCGACCCCCAGGGGGTGGGGAAAGCTGTGGATAAATCCAGCGCGATTTCAGACGCCATTTTTATCCACAACGTGTCCCGCGCTTGCTACCGGATTCTGCACCGTTTTGTGCGATGACGCCTCATCGGCATCCGTGCATCATTCGCTCAGCTTCCGGATCAGCTTGTCCCAGTCCTCGCGGAGCTTGCCGTCGGTTTCCATCAGGGTCCGGATCTGGCGGCAGGCATGCAGCACCGTGGTGTGGTCGCGACCGGCAAAGGCGTCGCCGATCTCGGGCAGGCTGTGCTCGGTCAGTTCCTTGGTCAGGGCCATGGCGACCTGGCGGGGGCGGGCCAGCGAGCGGGTCCGACGCTTCGACAGCAGATCCTTGATCTGCAGGCCGTAGTAGTCGGCAACGGTTTTCTGGATGTTGGGAATGCTGATCGCCTGCTGCTGGGCGCGCAGCAGGTCGCGCAGGGTTTCCTGGGCGAATTCGGTGGTGATCGCGCGGCCGGTGAAATTGGCGCGGGCGGTCAGGGTATTGAGCGCACCTTCGAGGTCGCGCACGTTGGAGCGCATCTTCTTGGCGATCAGGAACGCAACATCATCGGGAATCTCTGCACCGCGTTCGCGTGCCTTGGCCAGCACGATCGCAGCGCGGGTCTCGAAGTCCGGCGGTTCAATCGCGACCGACAGGCCCCAGGCAAGCCGCGACTTCAGGCGTGCTTCCAGGCCTTCGACCTCGCGCGGATAGCGGTCGCAGGTCAGGATGATCTGCTGCTTGCCATCGAACAACGCGTTGAAGGTGTGGAAGAACTCTTCCTGGGTGCGGTCCTTGCCGGCGAAGAACTGGATGTCATCGATCAGCAGCGCGTCCACCTGCTGGAACTGGCGCTTGAACTGATCCATGGTCTTTTCCTGCAGAGCCCGGATCATCGCGCTGAAGAACTGTTCCGAACGCAGGTACAGCACCTTCGCACCCGGATTGGCCTGGCGCATGGCATTGCCGGCGGCGAACATCAGGTGGGTCTTGCCCAGGCCCGTGCCTCCGTACAGCAGCAGCGGGTTGTGCGCGCGGTCGCCCGGCTTCTGCGCTGCCTGGAAGGCGGCGGCCAGGCCCAGCTGGTTGCTGCGGCCTTCGACGAAGTTGGCGAACGTGTAGTGATTGTCCAGGTTGCCGGCAAACGGCACCTGCGGTTCGCTGGACACATGCGCCGACGGCGTGGAAACCGGCGCGTTCTGCGCCTCCACGGGACGCGGGCGCGAGCCGATTTCAAGAAAAACGTCGCTGAAACCGGCGAAATGGGCCAGCAGTTCGCGGATCCGGGCCAGGTACAGCTCGCGGACCTGGTCGACGATGAAGGCATTCGGTGCATACAGCACCAGGCTGTCCACGCGCAGATCGGCCTGCAGCGGCTTCAACCAGGTATGAACGTCTTCCGGCGGGAACTCCGCTTCGAGGCGCTCGAGACTACGGGACCAGGCATCCATCAGCAATAATCGTCCGGTGGCCGGGGCATGGACGCGACAAGGCGCCCAAACACAGGCCGGAAAGGGGGGAAATGGATGGCTCAGACTACCACCGAGCGCCCGCCTTCGGAATGCTTGTCCCCTACTTATTCACAAAAACATCCACAGCTATTGCACAGCCCAGTGAATTCGCGTAGCTGCCAGGGGTTGACTTGGGGCGGGGTACCTCTCTAGAATTTCCGGTTCTTTCCGTCCCATTCATACGAGAGGCCCCCAATGGCCACGAAGCGCACCTACCAGCCCAGCAACCTCAAGCGTAAGCGCGACCACGGCTTCCGTGCCCGTATGAAGACCGCTGACGGCCGCAAGATCCTGTCGCGTCGCCGCGCCAAGGGCCGCAAAGTCCTGAGCGCCTGATTGCCATGCCGCACATCGCGGCAGACGCAATCCCTTCGACAGTGAATACTGCAGACCCGCGCAAGCGATTCCCTCGCTCTGCGCGGGTTCGCACGCGTGCCGAATACTCAACGGTCTTCAACGGCGCCCGCCGTGTGTCCGATCCGCTGATGACCCTGCACTGGCTGCCGGCTGACCGGCCGGCCAGGCTGGGTCTGGCGGTTTCCCGCAAGGTTGATCCGAACGCCGTCGGGCGTAACCGGATCAAGCGCGTCCTGCGCGACATCCTGCGTCAGACACGTACCGACATCCAGCCAGGCGACTTTGTCGTCGTGGCTCGAAGTGCTGCGCGTTCCGCCAGCAACGACGAGATCCGCCAGGCCTTCCTGCGCCTGCTGCGTCGCCTGCGTGCATTGCCCACGCCGGGCGTGGACGGCACAATGCCGCCGCCTGATGGCATCGCAACTCCTTCTTTGACCGAGCCGGCATCGCGTCCCGGCCCCGCCGAGCCTGTCCGCTGATGAACCAGACCCGCGTATTCCTCATTTTTGCCTGGCTGATGGTGGCCGTGCTGCTGTGGATGGAGTGGAGCCGTGAAAAGGCTGCTCCGACCCCGGCACCGACGACCACGTCGGCCCCGGCCGCCGCACAGAGCGTTCCGGGCGCAACCCCGGGCGCCATCCCCAGCGCCCAGGTGCCGGGTGCCCCCGGCCAGGCCGCCGTGCAGGCCCAGGCCAGCGCCACCCCGGCCAGCCAGCGCGTGACCGTCACCACCGACGTGCTGCGCCTGGTGCTCGACGGCGGCCGCGTGCTCGATGCCGAGCTGCTGCAGTTCCCGCAGACCAAGGACGAAGGCAGCCCGCCGGTCCGCCTGCTGACCGAAGACCCCGCGCACCCGTACAGCGCGATCAGTGGCTGGGCCAGCGAAGACAAGAACACCCCGGTCCCCGGCGCCGACGGCTTCAAGCTGGTCGGTGACACCAAGGACTTCGTGCTGGCCAAGGGCCAGAACGAGCTGCAGATCCCGTTCGTGTGGACCGCCGACAACGGCATGACCATCAAGCGCACGCTGACCGTCTCGCGCAACGAGTATGCCGTGCGCTTCAAGGATGAAGTCAGCAACGCCGGCGCCGCGCCGTGGAACGGCTACGTCTACCGCACCCTGGACCGCACCCCGACCATCCTGTCGCGGAGCATGACCAACCCGGATTCCTTCAGCTTCAACGGTGCCACCTGGTACGACAACGACAAGAAGTACCAGCGTCGTGCGTTCAAGGACTACCTGGAAGACGGCACGCTGAACCAGAACATCACCGGCGGCTGGCTGGCGATGCTGCAGCACCACTTCTTCACCGCCTGGATCCCGCAGAAGGACCAGACCGCACACTACGTGCTGTCGCAGGTGGCCGGTCGTGACCTGATCGAAGCGCGTGGCCCGGCCTTCACCGTGGCCCCGGGCCAGTCCACCAGCACCGAAGCCCGCCTGTGGGTCGGCCCGAAGCTGGTCAACCTGATCGCCAAGGAAGACGTGCCGGGCCTGGACCGCGTGGTCGACTACAGCCGCTTCTCGATGATGGCGGTGATCGGCCAGGGCCTGTTCTGGGTGCTGAACCAGGTGCACAAGCTGGTCGGCAACTGGGGCTGGGCGATCGTCGGCCTGGTGGTGCTGCTGAAGCTGGTGCTGTACCCGCTGTCGGCGACCCAGTACAAGAGCGGCGCCAAGATGCGTCGTTTCCAGCCGCGCATCGCGCAGCTGAAGGAACGCTATGGCGATGACCGCCAGAAGTTCCAGACCGCGATGATGGAGCTGTACAAGAAAGAAAAGATCAATCCGATGGGCGGCTGCCTGCCGATCCTCATCCAGATGCCGATCTTCTTCGCCCTGTACTGGGTGCTGGTGGAATCGGTCGAACTGCGTCAGGCGCCCTGGTTCGGCTGGATCCAGGACCTGACCGCACGCGACCCGTACTTCATCCTGCCGGTGATCAACGTGGCGGTGATGTGGTTCACGCAGAAGCTGACCCCGGCACCGGGCATGGACCCGATGCAGCAGAAGATGATGCAGTTCATGCCGCTGGTGTTCGGCGTCATGATGGCCTTCATGCCGTCCGGCCTGGTTCTGTACTGGGTGGTCAACGGCGGCCTGGGCCTGCTGCAGCAGTGGTGGATGACCAAGCGCCACGGCGGCGAGCCAGTCCCGGCCACCACCGCCCCGGCCCCGGTCAAAAAGAAGTAATCCGACCGGCAGGTCACCTGCTTGGTAGAGTCGACTGTTAGTCGACTGCTCCTGGCCCGACCGACCCGCAGAAGCCCGCCGCAAGGCGGGCTTTTCGCATGCGGCGTTAGAATCGCCGGCACACCGTTCCTCCCACCTTCGAGTCCACCATGCCGCGTGCGTCGTCGTTCCGCCTGTTCCTGCCCTCGCTGTTGTTGACGCTGGTTGTTGCCGGCTGCGGCGACAAGGACGCGAAGGCACCGGTAACCGGCGTGACCCAGCCCAGCGCGCAGGCCGCGGCCGCCGCCGACCCGGCCGCCGCGCCGTTGCTGGCTGCGCTGCAGAAGCAGCTCGACGGTTACCGTCGGATCATCGTGCTGCTGGCCGACGAAGAACAGCAGTCGGCCGCCGACCGCGGCACCTCCACGCGTGTGGGCCAGCAGCTGTTCCATGATGGCCTGGAGCAACGTACGGCCATCGCCGCGCAGTTCGACACCCTGCTGCGCGGTTCCAGTCCGCAGCGCTTCGCCACCCTGGGTACCGTGCTGGACTACATCGAGTCCGCGCCGGAACTGTTCGATGCCGACCGCCTGGCCTTCCGCGAAGTGCTGCGTGATCTGCATGAGCGGGTCGGTACCGATTCGTCGCTGCCGGCGGTGAAGCTGCACCAGCGCATCGGCGAGGACCTGGAGGCGCTCGACGAGATCGAACGCAACTACAACCAGGAACTGACCCGCATCTTCAGCCGCTTCGAGCGCACCCGCGCCATCGAGCTGAAGCGCGAGAAGTGGGACGATTACATCGCGCACCTGCACAAGGACTACAGCCGCGAAGCGATCCTGCGCGACTACGGGGTGATCGAGCCGTACCCGATGTCCATGAAGGACAGCGACCGCGAAATCTTCGGCCGCGACCTGCCGGCCAAGACCGTGGTGCTGACCTTCGACGATGGCCCGCACAAGGCCTACACCGATGAAGTGGTGGCCATCCTCAAGCGCTACGACGTGCCGGGCGTGTTCTTCGAAGTGGGCCGAAACCTGGGCAAGGTCGAGGCCGATGGCAAGGTCAGCCTGGGCCCGATGGCGAAGATCAGCCGTAACCTGATGGAGGAGGGCTATGCGGTCGGCAACCACAGCCTGACCCACGCCCAGCTGTCGCGCACCACCGGCGACGCGCTGCGCCAGCAGGTGCTGGACACCGACACGCTGCTGAAGGACGTGGACAGCAAGCGCGCGCCGCTGTTCCGCTTCCCGTACGGCGCGCGCAACGCCGAAGGCCTGCAGCTGCTCAACGAGGCCGGGCTGAAGTCGATCATGTGGAACATCGACTCGATGGACTGGGCCGACCCGGTACCGGAGTCGATCGTGCAGCGCGTGCTCGACCAGGTGAACAAGGAACAGCGCGGCATCATCCTGTTCCACGACATCCACGATCGTGCGGTGAAGGCGCTGCCGCAGATCCTCGACCGGCTGATCGCCGATGGCTACCAGTTCGCCGGCTGGAATGGCCGCGACTTCACCGTCGCCCGTGCGCGAAAGGGCGACGCCGGTGCCGCCACCGTCACCACCGGCTACGAGAAGTCATGGGCGATCGTGGTCGGCATCGACAACTACGCCAAGTGGCCGAAGCTGGAATACGCCAGCCATGATGCTCAGGCAGTGGCCGATACCTTGACCGGGCAGTTCGGCTTCCCGTCCTCGCAGGTGATCGTGCTGAAGAACGAGCAGGCCACCCGCAACAACATCCTGGCCGCCTTCCACGACCGCCTGGCCGACGACCGCACCGGTAAGAACGATCGCGTGTTCGTGTTCTTCGCCGGTCATGGCGCGACCCGCCAGCTCGCCTCCGGGCGCGACCTCGGCTACATCATTCCGGTCGATTCGGATCCGAAGGAATTTGCCACCGACGCGATCGCGATGACCGACATCCAGAACATCGCCGAAAGCATGCAGGCCAAGCATGTGATGTTCGTGATGGATGCCTGCTACAGCGGCCTGGGCCTGACCCGTGGCGGTCCCTCGTCGTCGTCGTTCCTGCGCGAGAACGCGCGACGCAGCGCGCGGCAGATGCTGACCGCCGGTGGTGCCGACCAGCAGGTGGCCGATGCCGGCCCCAACGGCCATTCGGTGTTCACCTGGGTGCTGCTGCAGGCGTTGGCCGGCAAGGGTGACCTCAATGGCGATGGCCTGATCACTGGCACCGAACTGGCCGCCTACGTGGCGCCGGCGGTGTCCGCGGTCTCGCACCAGACGCCGGCCTTCGGCAGCCTGCCCGGTTCGCAGGGCGGCGAGTTCGTGTTCCAGGTGCCGGACAGCCAGGAATTCCTCAACGCCGATACGCGCCAGCTGACCGCCGATGCGATCGCGCTGAACAACAAGGTGGATGCCGCCAGCGAGGCCAAGGGCAGCCAGGCACCGGTAACCGTGGCCGACCTGCAGGGTGGCAAGGCCAAGCTGGTGGTGCCCACCGCCGGCCCGGCGTCCGACCGCCAGCGCGCGCAGCAGGCCAATGACCGTGGCCTGCAGCTGTACCGCGAGAAGCAGTACGACGAAGCGGTAGCCCAGTTCACCGAGGCGCTGAAGCTGCGCCCGGACTTCGCCCAGGCCGCCAACAACCTCGGCTTCGTCTACTACCGCCAGCAGCGCTATGCCGAAGCGGCGCGCTGGCTGGAGAACACACTGAAGATCGACCCCTCGCGCGCCGTGGCCTATCTCAACCTGGGCGACGCCTACTTCAACGCCGGCGACAAGGCCAAGGCCAAACAGGCCTACACCACCTACCTGGCGCTGCAGCCGCAGGGCAGCGGCGCGGCCCAGGCGCGTGCGCAGCTGGAGAAACTCTGAGCCATGAACGACGCGATCCGCACCGACACCATCGTGGCCATCGCCAGCGCGCCCGGCGCCGGCGGTGTCGGCCTGCTGCGCCTGTCCGGCCCGCGCGCTGCAGCGATTGCCAATGCGCTGGGTGCACCTGCACTGCGTCCGCGCCACGCGCACTACGCGCGCCTGCGTGATGCCGACGGCGAGGTCATCGACGATGGCATCGTGCTGTGGTTCCCGGCACCGAACAGCTTCACCGGCGAAGAGGTGGTGGAACTGCAGGGCCATGGCAGTCCGGTGCTGTTGCAGCAACTGGTCGCGCGCTGCATCGCGCTCGGTGCGCGCCAGGCGCGCCCGGGTGAGTTCAGCGAACGCGCGTTCCTCAACGGCAAGCTCGACCTGGCCCAGGCTGAGGCCATCGCCGACCTGATCGCCGCGGGTGACAACCGCGCCGCACGCGCTGCACGCCGTTCGCTGGACGGCGTGTTCTCCCGCCGCATCGACGCGGTGGTCGAGCAGTTGGTGCTGCTGCGCATCCATGTGGAAGCAGCGATCGACTTCGCCGACGAACCGCTGGATACGCTTGGTGGGGCACAGGTGCGGCGTGGCCTGGAGCAGGCGCGCGGCGATCTTGCCCTGCTGCGGCGGGATGCCGAGCGCGGCCGCCGCCTGCGCGATGGCCTGCATGCGGTGCTGATCGGGCCGCCGAATGCCGGCAAGAGTTCATTGCTCAATGCGCTGGCCGGCAGCGAACGCGCCATCGTCACCGACATCGCCGGCACCACCCGCGACACCCTGCGCGAGACCATCCGCCTGGACGGCCTGGAGCTGACCCTGGTCGACACCGCGGGCCTGCGCGACGGTGG
This sequence comes from Stenotrophomonas maltophilia group sp. Smal13, assembly GCF_030236855.1. Classification (NCBI taxonomy): domain Bacteria; kingdom Pseudomonadati; phylum Pseudomonadota; class Gammaproteobacteria; order Lysobacterales; family Lysobacteraceae; genus Stenotrophomonas; species Stenotrophomonas maltophilia group sp. Smal13. Next base: position 34,369 of record NZ_JASJSQ010000015.1, on the reverse strand, counting down.
CGACGCCATCGAACGCGAAGGCATGCGCCGCGCGCATGTGGAAATCGAGCGTACGGACCTGGCGCTGATCGTGCTGGATGCGCGCGATCCAGCGGCCGGCGAAGCGGCGCTGGGCGATGCCGTGGCGGCGGTGCCGCACAAGGTCTACATCCACAACAAGTCGGATCTGCTGACGGCGCTGCCGACGCTGGACGATCCGGATTGCGTGTTCGTCTCGGCGGCCACCGGTGCTGGCCTGGACGACCTGCACGCGCGCCTGCGCTCGATTGCGTCGGCCGGGGCAGGCGAGCAGGTGGATGGCGAGTTCTCCGCGCGCACCCGCCACGTCGATGCGATCGAGCGCGCGCAGGAACATGCGCAGCGCGCCGATGGTGAGCTGGCGCATGAGCACCTGGAACTGGCTGCCGAGGAACTACGGCTGGCGCATGATGCGCTGGGCGAGATCACCGGGCAGATGAGTGCCGATGACCTGCTGGGAAGGATCTTCTCCAGCTTCTGCATCGGCAAGTAAGGTCGGGGTCAGATCCCCGGAGGGATCTCTGACCCCGTCATCGATCAATCGCGCGGCTCATGCTCTGGCAGGCGCCAACCTTCGCTCTGGTAGGTGCCAACCTTGGTTGGCACAGGACGCCCGGGGTCGTGGACGCCGGCTGGCAGAGCGCCGACCAAGGTCGGCGACTACCGGATCCATGGGGTCCCCCGCCTGTCACATTGCCGCCGCATACTGACGCCCATCACATACCGCTTGGGGAAGTCGCAGTGAAGTCGTGGGGTTGTGCGTTGCTGTTGTCGCTGGCCGTGGCACCATCGGTGGCCATGAGTGCTGAATCCTCCACCCCGGCCGCACACAAGGTGTCGGTCTATGGCCACCGCGGGGCAAGCGCACTGCTGCCCGAGCACACCCTGGCGGCCTACGCGCAGGCCATCGCCGATGGCGCCGACTACATCGAACCGGACCTGGTCATGACCAAGGACGGGGTGATGGTGGCCCGCCACGAGAACGAGATCAGTGGCACCACCGATGTCGCCTCGCATCCCGAATTCGCCAGCCGCCGCACCAGCAAGGTCATCGACGGGCAGAAGGTCGATGGCTGGTTCACCGAAGACTTCACCCTGGCCGAGCTGAAGACGCTGTACGCACGTGAGCGCCTGCCGGAACTGCGCAGCACCGCCTACGATGGCCAGTTCCGCATCGCCAGCCTCGACGAGATCCTTGCGTTCCTGGTGCAGCAGGCCGGCCGCGCCAACCGCGGCATCGGCCTGGTGCCGGAGATCAAGCATCCGACTTACTTCCAGTCGATCGGCCTGCCGATGGAAGACAAGCTCCTGACCGCGCTGCGCGGCAACGCCTATACCAACGTGGGCCCGGTCACCATCCAGTCGTTCGAGACCGCCAACCTGCGCTACCTGCGCGGCAAGATCGGGCGGGGCAGCAACATCCGCCTGCTGCAGCTGCTTTGGAAAGGCGATACCCAGCCGGCCGACATCGCCAAGGCCGGTGGCAAGCTGACCTACGCGCAGATGATGACGCCGGCCGGACTGAAGGACATTGCCAGCTACGCCGACAGCATCGGCCCGGAGCTGCGCTCGATCATTCCGCTGGACGCCAAGGGTGCACTGGGGACACCGACCACGCTGGTACAGGACGCACATGCAGTGGGCCTGATGGTGATTCCGTATACCTTCCGCCCGGAGAACCATTTCCAGGCCAGCAACCTGCGCAAGGGCGCCGACAACGCGCGCAATGCCGAGGGGTCAATTGCCGAGATGCGCGCCTACCTGGCCACCGGCATCGATGCCTTCTTCACCGACGACCCGGCACTGGGCCGGCAGGCGGTGGATGGCATGGGCGCGGCGGGGAATGCGGCGAACTGACCGGCCAATGCCGCCGGGCATGGCCCGGCGCTACCGGATGTGACGGAATGCTCTGGTAGTTGCCAACCTTGGTTGGCATGCAGCGGGAGCGCCGACCAAGGTCGGCCACTACCGGGTCATGAAGGTGCCGGACCCCGTCACCCGATCAACTGCGCGGCTCGTCCGGCCGGCGGAACGGGATCACCACGTAGTCCTGGCCCTCGCGCGGCTGCCACAGCACCGGCACGCGCTGCGGTGACGGCGGCTCCAGCTCGTCGTCGGCCAGCGGTTCGACGTCTTCTTCTTCGTCTTCCCAGCTGTAGCGCGGGCGCGGCGGCAGCGGGTCGGCGTTGCGGAACAGCAGCGCAGCAATGATGCCGGCGAAGGCGCCGCCCATGTGCGACTGCCAGGACACACCATCGGCGTGCGGCAGGATGGTCATCAGCATGCCGCCGTAGAACAGCATGCCGATCAGGCCGGTGGCGATGGCCGCGCGATCGCGGCGCAGCAGGCCCAGGCTGGCCAGCAGGAACATCAGGCCGTGGGTCACGCCGCTGGCGCCCAGGTGCACGCTGCCCGGATTGCCCAGCATCCACGCACCGATGCCCGAGCCCAGCCACAGCAGGGGCAGGGCGCGCACGGTGGCTTTCGGGTAGACGCTGCCAGCCAGCGTGCCGAGGATCAGGATCGCGATGCTGTTGGCGGCGATGTGCTCGACCGAGGCATGCAGCATCGGGCCGCCGATCAGGCCAAGCAGGCCCTTGGCTTCCAGCGGCGCGACCGCCCACGGTCGCCAATCGAACGTGCCCTGCAGGGCGAACACGGCCACCAGCACCAGCACGGCGGCCAGGCTGACATTGAACGCCCGCAGGATGCGCGAGCGGTCATTGCGGGGGGCCGGCACGTCGCCAGCGGGCAGGGGCACGTTGTTGTTCATACCTCAGCAATGGCGGTGGTTGGCGCGAAACCAAGGCCACCGCCGCGGGAGAGTGGAAACGGCCGGCGGGACAATCCCACCGGCCGCGCCATCCAGCGGGTCAGGCTCAGGCCTGGCCTTCGCCTTCCTTCGGCGGGTACTTCAGGCTCAACACCACGGTAGCGGCGATGATCACCGCCACCACGCCCAGCGAGATCGGGGTCGGGATCTTGAACAGGTCGATGATCATCATCTTGATGCCGATGAAGCCCAGCACCAGCGCCAGGCCGTACGGCAGCAGGTGGAAGCGGTCGGCCATGCCGGCCAGCAGGAAGAACATCGCACGCAGGCCCAGCACCGCGAACACATTGGAAGTGAGCACGATGAACGGGTCGGTGGTGATCGCGAAGATCGCCGGGATGCTGTCCACGGCGAAGATCACGTCGGTGACCGCGATCAGGATCAGCACCGCGAACAGCGGGGTGAACCAACGCACGCCGTCGCGCTTCACGCTCATCGCGTTGCCGGCGTAATCCGGCAGCAGGCGCAGGTGCTTGCGCATCCAGCGCAGGGCGGGGTTGGCCTCCAGGTCCGGCTCCTGCCCGGCGGCGAACCACATCTTCCAGCCGGTGAACAGCAGGAAGGCGCCGAACACGTAGAGCAGCCAATGGAACTGGGTGATCAGCACGCTGCCGGCGAAGATCATGATCGTACGCAGCACGATCGCGCCCAGGATGCCGATGATCAGCACCTTCTGGCGCTGCTCCTCCGGCACCGCGAAGTAGCTCATGATCATCAGGAAGACAAAGATGTTGTCGACCGCCAGCGCCTTCTCGACCAGGTAGCCGGTCAGGAATTCGAGGCCGACCTTGTTGGCCACCACCTGGCCCGCGGTCTCATTCAGGTAGTACCAGAGGCCCGCATTGAACAGCAGGGCCAGCGCGACCCAGCCGATGGACCACCACAGGGCCTCCTTGAAGGTGACCTTGTGCGGCCCACCATGGCGCATCAACACGAGGTCGACCAGCAGGGCGATGACCACCACCGCTGCGAAGCCGCCCCACAACCACACGTTACCGATCGTCTGCATTGGGAATGTCCGTTGGAAAGATGAATGCCAGGCCGGACGGCGAGGATCTGCAACGGAGGATCGGGAGGGGGATCCAGGGACAGAGCTTCGCCAGTACGGCGAAGGTCTCGCTCGCAGTTCCAGTCGCCTGGAACTGCCGTTGCACCGGAGCCTGCGGGCTCGAAATGACGGCGACAACGTCTGGGAGCTACTCCCCTTCTGGCGCCGATTCTGCGGCCTGGCCGGGCTGCCGTCAAATGCCGGGTGGCCGGGGCCCCCGCCCTGGTAGATGCCAACCTTGGTTGGCACGCCGGCCGGCCCGCCCTGGTAGGTGCCAACCTTGGTTGGCACGCCTTGCCCGGGCCGTTCAGCAACGCCCGTCGAGCCAGCTCGACTCTACGAAAGCGCCCCCCGGCTACAATAGGTGGATGAATACCCCCCTTCCGATTGTCCGCCTCAAGAATGCGTGGCGTTCCAGCCACCCGTGGATCTTCCAGAAACTGGTCGAGAAGCCGACCGTCCGGCCCAAGCCCGGTTCCATCGTCGACGTGGTCGGCATCGACGGCGAGTTCATTGGTCGCGGGTTCTACAACGGGCACTCGCGCATTGCCGTGCGCATCCTTGAAACCGACCAGAACGTGCCGGTGGATGCCGGCTGGTTCTCGCACAAGATCGCCCAGGCGGTGTCGCTGCGCCGTGAGGTGCTGAAGCTCGACGCGGTGTCCGACGCCTGGCGCGTGGTGCACAGTGAGGGCGATGGCTTGTCCGGCCTGGTGGTGGACCGCTACGGCGATCTGGTGGTGGTCGAATTCTTCGCCGCCGGCATGTTCCGCCACCGCGAGTGGATCTACGACGCCCTGCGCGAGCAGTTCCCGGGCTGCCGCTTCCACAGCTTCGCCGACGAGCACGTGCAGAAGCAGGAAAGCTTCGACTTCCACGGCAACACCACCACCGAAGCGGCGGTGATCACCGAGTACGGCATCAAGTTCCGCGCTGACCCGGCCGGTGCGCACAAGACCGGCTTCTTTGCCGACCAGCGCGAGAACCGCGAGTGGCTGAGCCAGCAGGTGGAAGGCAAGAGCGTGCTCGACCTGTGCTGCAACACCGGCGGTTTCGCCGTGTACGCAGCGGCGCGTGGTGCCACTGAAGTGGTCGGCATCGACATCGATGAAGACGTCATCCAGATCGCCAAGGGCAATTCGCGCCTGAACAACGTGCGCCCGAAGTTCGTCCAGTCCGACATCTTCCCGTGGCTGCGCGACGCCGCCAACCGCGGTGAGCAGTACGACGTGGTGATCCTGGACCCGGCGAAGATGACCCGCGACCGCGACCAGGTCATCACTGCGCTGAAGAAGTACCTGGACATGAACAAGCTGGCGCTGGGCGTGGTCAAGCCCGGTGGCCTGTTCGCCACGTTCTCCTGCACCGGCCTGGTGGCCGAGGACCAGTTCCTCGACATGCTGCGCCGCGCGGCCTATTTCTCCGGCCGCACGATCCAGATCCTGAAGGTGGCCGGCGCCGGTCCGGACCATCCGTTCATGGCCCACGTGCAGGAATCGCGTTACCTCAAGGCCGTGTTCTGCCGCGTGGTGGACTGACGGTCCGCTTCTGCGTTCGCCGGGCATGAATCATGTCCACTGCCCGGCGGTCAACTTTCCGCGCATTGCGATGCGTTCGTGAAAGTGGCGCCCCATTGATGAGGGGGCGCAGCTCGACTCTACAAATCCGCGGGCCGCAGCGCTATGGTCGGGCTCTTCCCATTGCCGGTGAGAGCCCATGCCATCGTTGCGCCACCTGTCCGTCGTGCTTGCCCTGGCGCTGTGCGCGCCGCTGTCGGCTCATGCCATCGAGTTCAGCGCACAGGAGCTGGCGCGCGCCAAGGCCCTGCAGCAGCGCCTGGTCACCCTCGACAGCCACCTGGATACGCCGGCCAATTTCGGCCGAACGGGCTTCGACATCGAGCAGCGTCACGACCGCAACGCGCTTTCGCAGGTCGACTACCCGCGCATGGTCGAAGGTGCGCTGGACGGCGGTTTCTGGGCGATCTACACCGATCAGGGCGACCGCAGCCCCGCCGCGCACCTCGCCGAGCGTGACCATGGCCTGCAGCGGCTGCTGGAGATCCGCGAAATGCTGGCGGCCAACCCCGAGCGCTTCGCGCTGGCATTGACCGCCGATGACGCGGCGCGGATCAAGGCCGCCGGCAAGCGCGTGGTCTACATCAGCATGGAAAACGCCAGCCCGCTGGTGGAAGACCCGAGCCTGCTGTCGTTCTACCACCGCGCCGGCCTGCGCCTGCTCAGCACCGTGCACTTCGCCAACAACGAGTTTGCCGATTCGGCCACCGACCCCAAAGGGGCGGAGTGGAAAGGCCTGAGCCCGGCGGGCAAGGATCTGGTGCGGCAAGCAGTGAAGCTGGGCATCGTGATCGACCAGTCGCATGCGTCCGACGCGGTGTTCGACGACCTGCTGGCGATGATGCCGGTGCCGTTCGTGCTGTCGCACAGCTCGGCCAAGGCGGTCTACGACCACCCGCGCAATCTGGATGACGCGCGCCTGCGCAAGCTGGCCAAGGCCGGCGGCGTGATCCAGGTGAACGCCTATGGCGGCTACCTGATCGACACCGCAAAGACGCCCGAGCGCAAGCAGGCCGAGGAAGCGCTGAGCAAGCAGCTGGGTGGCTGGGAAGGCATGGGCATCGAACAGGGCGTTGCCCTGCTGAAGGCCGAGCAGGCGCTGGACCACGAGCACCCGGTGCGCCATGCCAGCCTCGACGACTTCTTCGCCCACTTCGAGCACATCCTCAAGGTGGTCGGCCCCGAGCACGTGGGCATCGGCCTGGACTGGGATGGCGGCGGTGGCCTGAGCGACCTGCCCGATGTCAGCCAGCTGCCGAAGATCACCGCGTGGCTGCTGCGCAAGGGCTATACCGAGGAGCAGATTGCCGGCATCTGGGGCGGCAACCTGCTGCGGGTGATGCGCCAGGCGCAGGACTACGCTGCAAAGCAGGGCGGTTGACCGCCCTGCGGTAGTGCCGGCCGCTGGCCGGCATTGCCCGTATCAACAGGATGCGAGGTGCCGGCCAGCGGCCGGCACTACCGGTGATCCGGTTATTTCGCGATCAGCGCGTGGCGGCGGCTGTACAGGAAGTACAGCACCAGGCCGGCCAGGTTCCACAGCAGGAAGTACAGCTGGGTGCTGTGCGGCAGGCTGAGGAACAGGTAGATGCAGCCCAGCGCGGCCAGCGGACCGACCACGAAGGCCAGCGGGGTACGGAAGGTACGTTCGCGGTTCGGCTCGCGCAGGCGCAGCACCACCAGGCAGATGCCCACGGCGGTGAACGCGGCCAGGGTGCCGGCATTGGCCAGGGCGGCGATCTCGTCCAGGCGGGCCACGCCGGCCAGCGCCGACACCACCACCGCGGTGAACAGCGTGGTCGCCACCGGCGTGCCGGTACGTGCGTTGACCTTGGACAGGCCACGCGGCAGCAGGCCATCGCGGCTCATCACGAAGAAGATGCGGCTCTGACCGTACAGGAAGGCCAGCAGCACCGTCGGCAGCGCGATGATCGCGATCACGCCGATCACCATCGCCGCGGTCGGATGGCCCAGCTGGCGCATGATCAGGGCCAGCGGCTCGGCGCTGTGGCCGAACACCGCGTAGCTCATCGCACCGACCGCGGCCAGCGCGACCAGCACGTAGACGATGGTGCAGCCGATCATCGAACCGATGATGCCGATCGACAGGTCGCGGCCGGGGTTCTTGGTTTCTTCGGCGGCGGTGGAGATCGCATCGAAGCCGTAGAAGGCGAAGAAGATGATCGCTGCCGCCGCCATTACGCCGTGTTCGACGCCATCAGGGCCCATCGACTTGGCAAAGCCATACGGCATGAACGGCTGCAGGTTGGCGCTGTCGAAGGCGGGCAGGGCCACGGCCACGAAAATGGCCAGCGCGATCAGCTTGAACACCACCAGGATGGCATTGAGGGTGGCGCTTTCCTTGGTGCCGGCCATCAGCATGCCGGCCACCAGCCAGGTGATGACGATCGCCGGCAGGTTGATCATGCCGCCTTCCACGTGCGGGCCGGCTGCGAGCCACGCTGGCAGGTGCACGTTCCAGCCGAACTGGGTGTGGACCCATTCGAGGAAGCCGACGAAGTAGCCGGACCAGCCCACCGCCACCGTACTCACCACCAGCGAGTACTCCAGGATCAGGCTCCAGCCCACCACCCAGGCGAACACCTCGCCCAGCGCACTGTAGCTGTAGGTGTAGGCACTGCCGGCGGCCGGCATCATCGTCGACAGCTCGGCGTAGGACAGTGCCGCGCAGGCGCACACCGCACCGGCGATGGCGAAGGAGATCAGCACGGCCGGGCCGGCCAGGTTTGCACCGACGCCGATCAGCGTGTAGATGCCGGTACCGACGATGGCGCCAATACCCAGCGCGATCAGGTGCGGCCAGCTGAGCGTCGGGATCAGGCGCCTGCCGGCTTCGTGGACGGTGACGGAATCTAGGGACTTGCGCCGGAACAGGGACATGCAGGCCTCGGAAGGGGTGACTAAGAACGACAAGTTCCCGAGTGTGACCGAACGCAGCGCAGCATTACCACTGACGGGGGTCATGCGAGGGTCAGATGCGTCACCGGCGCGGCTGTACTCCGAGCATTCTGCCGGAATCGGCACAAATGCCGGCAGGATTCGAAATGATTCGATCCCTCAAGGCGAGCCGGGAGGCGCTTGAAGCGTGAGAGCAGGGGCCAGATCGATGCTGACCCGCTGCGGATCGACCACCGGCGCCGCACCTTGGGTTCTCAACTGGGCCACCAGCACTTCGAAGCCCTGGGCGCGGCCGAACGCGTGCTCGTCCAGGGTCAACGGCAGCAGCTGCAGGAAGTCGAATCGTCCCGATGGCAGTTGCTGGGGTCCCGGGAAATGCAACGACGGAACGAAGACGGCCGCCTGCAGCATGCTCCCTGCGTGATCCACCGGCCCCCCCAGCTTCAGCCGGTCCCATGGCGCCAACGGATTGCCGGGCATGCGTGAGTGGCACAGCAGCAGGTGGTACGCGGTGAACCAGCGCAAGGTGGTCAGTGCCCAGGTCGCTTCTTCCTGCGTCTCAAGCATCAGTTCGATGCCCAACCCCGAATCGCCATCTTCGTGCCGCCCTTCCCAGGGGTTGGACAGGCCGGAGCTGACATAGATCCAGTGCCTTCGATCACCGTGCGGAGGGCAGGCATTGACGCCGACATGCAGCCAGCGCGGGTCGATCTGGTCCTGCTTGAAGACGTTGCGCAGCAGATCCATGTCGATCGGATAGATCCCCGGCCCGGTATCGCCGAACAACCGCCGGTACAGCGTCTCCTCCCGATATTCCCAGCTGCGCTCCAGCAGGGTGTCGTCGTCCATGGTGCTCACTCGGCCACCTTGCCGGGCCAGCGGCAGCCGTCTTCCTGCCAGGCCTCGACGTCATCGTGGAAGGTGGTGCGACGTCCGTCGCGGCTACGCTCGTAGCTCAGGTCCAGCACCAGCGCGCCCTGCGTGCTCAGCAGGTAGCGGCCGTTGAGGCGCCCGTTGATGCGCTCTTCCCAGACGCTGTCGAACTGGTAGGGGCGGTCTTCGGCCAGCACGGTGGTCTCCATCGAAACCTGCCGCAGCAGCAGGCGTTCGCGCTGCCCGGCATAGCGAACGTCGGCCTGGCCGTCATCCAGCCAACGCCATTCCAGATGGATGCCGTCATTGCGGCCGCCGCTCAGGCAGCGATGATCCTGCGCGGTGGCCGCTGGGGCGGTCGTGTTGGCCAGAAGCAGCAGGGCGCCCATCGCCGTCGACCAGGGTTTCATCCGTTCAGCCCCAACCGGATGCCGAACCCCACCAGGAACAGGCCGGCCACGCGGCGCAGCGCATCGCTGATTCGCGGGTGCTGGATCAGGCGGCGGCGGGCCAGGTTGCCCACGCCGATCAACATCGAGCAGTAGGCGATGCTGACCACCAGGATGATGCCCGCCAGCGCCGCGAAGGTAGCAATGCCCTGATGCGCCTTCGGATCGATGAACAATGGCAGGAAGGCCATGTAGAACAGGATCGCCTTCGGATTGAGCAGGCTGACCAGGATCGCCTGCTGGAAGTAGCGCCCCGGCTGCATGCGGATCGGGCCGGCGTCGCCGCCCTCGTGCTTCGGCGTGCGCAGCAGGCTGATGCCGACCCACACCAGGTAGGCCGCACCCAGGTACTGCACGGCGTGGAACACCAGCGGGTTGGCCTTGAGCAGCGCGGCTACGCCGGCCAGCGCCAGCCACATCAGGATCTGGTCACCGACCAGCAGGCCGGCCAACGCGGTGTAGCCGCCACGCACGCCACCCCGGCCCGTGGCGGTCAGCAGGGTGAAGGTGCCGGGGCCGGGCAGGGCGAGAAACACCAGCACAGCGACCAGAAATGTCCACAGGTCCTGGATGCCCATCCACGGCATGGCGGCGTTCTCTTGTTACGGGGGGCCGCCATTGTCGGCCAGTGCCGCCGTTGGCGACAGGGGGCGGGTGAGGCCAGTGGGCATGCCAGACAGCAGCGGTTGCAGGTGCTGGCGCAGCTGCGCATGCAGTTGCCGTACCGCTGGCGAGAACTGCTTGCGGTGCGGGCATACCAGCTGCAGCGGGATGCTGCTGCCAACACCATCGAGCAGCAGCTGCAGGCGCCCGGCCAGCACGTCCTCGCGCAGGTCCAGCCAGGACTTGTAAGTGATGCCTTCGCCGGCCACGGCCCAGCGTCGCACTACATCGGCGTCGTCGCAGACCAGCGGACCGCGCACCGGAATCACGCTGCGACGCCCGTCGACCTCGAATGACCAGCGATCGTAGGCGCGGCCGTTGAGTTGATAGACCAGGCAGTCGTGCTCGCGCAGATCCTCCAGGCGGGTGGGCGTGCCACGCCGCTGCAGGTAGCCGGGCGAGGCGGCCAGCACGCGTCGATTGCCTTCCAGCAGCGGCAGGGCGACGTAGTTGGCGTCGTCGAAGTGGCCGATGCGGATGGCCACGTCGACCGGGTCGCGGAATACATCGGCCACCTCGTCGGACAGGCGCAGGTGCAGGCGCAGCCGCGGGTGCGCAGCTCGGAAGGCGCTCAGCCAGGGCAGCAGCAGGTTGCGGCCGAGGTCCGAGGGCGCCGACAGCTGCAGGGTGCCGTGCAGCTCGGTGTCCTCGCCCTGCACGCGCGCCTGGCCCTCGCGCAGGGTGGCCAGTACCTCCTGCGCATACGGCAGGTACAGCGCACCCTCGCCGGTGAGGCGCAGGCTGCGGGTGGTGCGCACGAACAGGCGCAGGTCCAGCTCGCGTTCCAGCCGCGCCACCGCCGCGGCGACCTGTCCGGGCAGCAGGTCGGCCTCGCGCGCCGCCTGCGAGAAGCTGCCCAGTGCGGCAGTGCGGACGAACAGCTGCAGATCGTCGAAGCGGATCATCTTCATTGCCAGAGTGAAAGTGCTGCCCGATTCTGCGCCTTTCTGCGGGAGCGCGTGCGGCGCAACCTGTCGCCTCCTTCCCCACTGGACCGCTGCCATGCGCGCCATTGCCTACACCCAAGCCGGCCTGCCGATCGATGATGCCCAGGCCCTGATCGACATCGAACTGGAGCTGCCGCTGCCCGGCCCGCGTGACCTGCGCGTGGCGGTACGCGCGGTGGCGGTGAACCCGGTCGACACCAAGGTCCGTCGCGGCGTGACCACCGATGGCCCGCGCGTGCTGGGCTGGGATGCGGTCGGCATCGTCGACGCGGTGGGCAGCGAGGTGACCCTGTTCCAGCCCGGCGATGCGGTCTACTACGCCGGCGTCATCGATCGCCCGGGCAGCAATGCCGAGTACCAGCTGGTGGACGAGCGCAGCGTCGGCCGCAAGCCGGCCAGCCTCGACGATGCCGCCGCCGCCGCGCTGCCACTGACCGCGATCACCGCCTGGGAGCTGTTGTTCGACCGCCTGAGAATTCCCGAGGGTGGCGGCGAAGGCCAGACCCTGCTGGTGATCGGCGCTGCCGGCGGTGTCGGTTCGATCCTGGTGCAGCTGGCGCGGAAGCTGACGAAACTGACGGTGATCGGCACCGCCTCGCGTCCGGATACCCAGGACTGGGCGTACGCAATGGGCGCACACCATGTGATCGACCACAGCCTGCCGCTGGCCGAGGGCCTGGCGCGGCTCGGCATCAGCGAGGTGCAGCACGTGGCCAGCCTGACCCACTCCGACCAGCACTACGCGCAGATCGTGGAACTGCTGGCGCCGCAGGGCCAGCTGGGGCTGATCGATGATCCCGGCCAGGTCGACGTGATGGCGCTCAAGCGCAAGGCGTTGTCACTGCACTGGGAGTCGATGTTCACCCGGCCGCTGTACAAGACCGCCGACATGCAGCGCCAGCATGACCTGTTGAACCGGGTGGCCGAGCTGATCGACACAGGCGTGCTGCAGACCACCCTGGGCGAGCATTTCGGGCGCATCGACGCGGCCAACCTGCGGTGTGCCCACGCGCTGCTGGAGAGCCACCGCGCCAAGGGCAAGATCGTGCTGGAAGGCTGGTAAGGCCCGGTTTTTCCTGTGGAGCCGAGCCTGCGCCCGGCTCTACAGCGCTTCATCCACGCATGGCGTGGATCAGCCGTGTCGACCAAGGTCGACACCTGCCAACAGCTGCAGAAGCCACTGCTCAGGCCACACCGTTGTCGACGTACTCGGCGAAACCGGGCTGCTGGCGCAGGCGTTCGAACCAGGCATCTACGTGTGCCAGTACCGGCTTGCTGCCCGGCGTGCTGCGCCAGCGTTGGGTCGACAGCCCGAGCACGATGTCGGCGAGGGTGAAGGTGTTGCCCGCCACGTAGCCGTCGGTAGTGGCCAGCTGTGCATCAAGGACGCCCATCAGCCGGTTCCACTGCGCCAGGCTGGCCTCGGCACGGGCGTCATCCGGATAGTCCGGATGCTGGCGCACGCGCGCCATGAACACATGGCGCCATGCGCTGTTGAGGTCGCTGGCCTGCCAGTCCATCCACTGCTCCACCCGGGCCCGGTCCTTTGCTGCATGTGGCAGCAGATCCTCGCGACCGGCGCGTGCGGCCAGGTAGCGGCAGATGCTGTTGGATTCCCACAGCACGAAGTCGGCATCACGCAGCACCGGCACCTGCCGGTTGGGGTTCAGCGTGGCCAGCAGGTCCGGCGAGGGGGCCGGTTCGTGGTGCAGGGGCAGACCCAGCCCCACGCACAGCCACAGCACTTTACGCACATTGATGGAGGTGGGCTTTCCGTAGAGGACGACCATGGTCCTGACGCAGCAGTTGAGACTCGGCCAGCCTACACTTGCCCCATGCAAACCGAATATCTGCTCATTGGCGGCCTTCTATTGGCCGTGCTCATCCTGCAGCTGGTCGCCCTGCTGCGCCGCCCGCCGCATGACCGCCTGGAACAGGCGGTGCGCGAGGAGGCGCGGGCCGGGCGCAGCGAGCTGCGCGAACAGCTCGATGGCTTCGCCCGCGCGCTGACCGATCTGTCCACCCGCACCGACCAGCGCCTGGACCTGCTGCGCGAAGCGCTGGGCGAAGATGCCCGCAAGGCGCGCGCCGAAGCGGCCGAGAGCCAGCAGCGCGGCGCGGCGTTGATGGGACAGCGGCTGCAGGAGCTGCGCGGCCAGCTGGAGACCTTCGGCCAGCAGCAGGAAGCCCGCATCCATGCGTTTGGCCAGCAGCTGCAGGAGCTCACCGGGCGTACCGATACCCAGCTCGGCGCGCTGCGGCAGACCCTGGTGGACGATGCACGCAAGGGCCGCGAGGAGGGCGCGCAGTCGCAGCAGCGCCTGACTGAAAGCCTTGGCCTGCGCCTGCAGGAACTGACCCAGCGCAACGAGCAGCGCATCGCCGAGATGCGCACGACGCTGGAAGAGCAGCTGCGCGCGCTGCAGAGCGACAATGCGCAGAAGCTGGAACAGATGCGCGTGACGGTGGATGAGAAGTTGCAGTCCACCCTGGAAACACGCCTTGGCCAGTCCTTCAAACTGGTCTCGGAGCGCCTGGAACAGGTGCAGCGCGGCCTCGGCGAGATGCAGCAGCTGGCCACCGGCGTCGGTGACCTCAAGCGCGTGCTGACCAACGTCAAGACGCGCGGCAGCTGGGGTGAAGTACAGCTGGAGAACATCCTCGAGCAGACCCTGATCCAGGAGCAGTACGCGCGCGGGGTGAAGGTACGCCCGGATAGTGGCGAAATGGTCGACATCGCCGTGCGCCTGCCGGGCCGCAGCAGCGATGACACGCCGGTGTGGCTGCCGATCGACTCCAAGTTCCCACGCGAAGACTACGAGCGCCTGCTGGACGCACAGGAGCAGGGTGACGCCGAACTGGTACGCGTGCAGGGTGCGCAGCTGGAGCGTGCGGTGAAGGTGCAGGCCAAGTCGATCTGCGAGAAGTACATCGTGCCGCCGCACACCACCGACTTCGCGGTGATGTTCCTGCCTACCGAAGGCCTGTATGCCGAGGTGATCCGGCGCCCCGGCCTGGTCGATCTGCTGCAGCGCGACCACCGCGTGGTGGTCGCCGGGCCGACCACGATCACCGCACTGCTCAACAGCCTGCAGATGGGCTTCCGCACGCTGGCCATCGAGAAGCGGTCCAGCGAGGTGTGGAGCCTGCTGGGTGCGGTGAAGACCGAGTTCGGCAAGTTCGGTGATGTACTGGACAACGTGAAGGCCAAGCTGGACCAGGCCAGCAAGCAGATCGACCAGACCGGGGTGCGCACCCGCGCGATCGCCCGCAAGCTGAGGGATGTCGAGTCGCTGCCGGTTGAGCAGAGCCGCCAGTTGCTGCCGGACGCGCTGCCAGCAGAGGAAGGCAGTGACGGCGACGAGGCCTGAGCCACGCTGACACGCCGCCTGCATCGCCGATGCGTATGCTGGCGGCCTGTCCGCCTCGATCAGGTATCGTCATGCGCCTGCGCCGCTTCACCAGCCTTGTCCTGACCGCGCTGCTTGCCGCCTGCAGCAGCGCACCACCGGCTGCCGATACGACCGCGGCACCTGCCGCAGCCACCAGCCCTGAAGCGGCCGAGGCGTATCGCGAAGCGCGCGACGTCGACTGCCAGGCCGCCGGCGGCAGCCTGCAACGGCTGGGCCGGCTGCAACGCGAGCAGTGCGTGATTCCCTATGCCGATGCCGGCAAGGCCTGCAGCCGCAAAAGCGACTGCACGGGCCAGTGCCTGGCCGGTCCCGAGGTGGCCGCTGGCAGCGCCGCTACCGGTACCTGCCAGCGCGATGTGCGCCAGAACTTCGGCTGCCGCCAGCGCATTGATGACGGCAAGGCGCAGGGCACGATCTGCGTGGACTGATCGTAGTGCCGGCCACTGGCCGGCAACCGCATGAACCCTTGCGAACGGTCGCACGATTGCCGGCCAGCGGCCGGCACTACCGCCATCGCGTGGCGCTATGCTGGTGGGCCATTCCCCGCTGTTGCCGGAGCCCCCGCGTGAGCACCCCGATCCAGGACATTTCCCTCACCACCATCGACGGCCAGCCGTCCTCGCTTGCCGACTACCAGGGCAAGGTACTGCTGCTGGTCAACGTCGCCTCCAAGTGCGGCCTGACCCCGCAGTACGAAGGCCTGCAGGCGCTGTATGCGGAAAAGCACGCGCAGGGTCTGGAAGTACTGGGCTTCCCCGCCAACAACTTCCTCGGCCAGGAGCCGGGCAGCGAGGCGGAGATCCAGCAGTTCTGCCAGCTCACCTACGACGTCAGCTTCCCGATGTTCTCCAAGATCAGCGTGGCCGGTGACGATACCCATCCGCTGTACCAGCAGCTGACCGCCGCCCAGCCGCAGTCGATCGGCGAAGGCCCGCTGCGTGAGCGCCTGGCCAGCAAGGAGATCCCGATCCACGCAGCACCGGCGGTGCTGTGGAACTTCGAGAAGTTCCTGGTTGGCCGCGACGGCAAGGTCATCGCGCGTTTCGCCCCGGACGTGGCTGCCGATGACGCGCGCCTGCGCGAGGCCATCGAGGCAGCGCTGGCAGCCTGAGGAAAGCGTGCCAACCAAGGTTGGCACCTACCGGAAAAGAAAAACCCCGCCGAGGCGGGGTTTTTCATGCGCTGCAGACCGGACTCAGTGCGTCCACTGCGGCATCGGCATCGCATCGACCGGGATCGGCGAATTGGCATCGTCATGGCCACGGTCGCGCTTGCTGCGCAGATCGTTCTCGATCTGGTAGTTGCGGCGCTGCATCCACGCATCGCGTACCAGCGAGTACTCGTCCACGGCGGTGTCACGCAGGTCGTCGATCGCCAGCAGCTGCGCGCGGGTATCGACCAGCTGCATGCCCTGCAGGCCGATGCGGATCTTGTCCTCTTCGATGCGGCGGATCGGCGACAGCGGAATGTCACCGGCCAGGCCGAACACATCGCGCACGGTGCGAGGGCCGAAGAACGGCAGTTCCACGTAACGCGAACGACGCCAGCCCCAGGCACCCAGGGTCTGCCCGAAGTCCTCATTGCGACGCGGCACCATCGCCTTGCTGGCCGGATCGAACAGGCCGCCGATACCCAGCGTGCTGTTCATCAGGAAGCGGCCGAGGCTGTCCCACGCATCGGCACCGCGGCCCTGCAGCAGCTGGTTGGTGATGGTCACCGGTGCGCGCAGGTTGCTGAAGAAGTTGCTGACGCCGGTGCGGGCGAAGCGCGGCACCACGTGGGTGTAGGCCGTGGCCAGCGGGCGGGCGATGCCACGGTCAACCGCGTTGTTGAACGTGTGCACCTTGCGGTTGAACGGTTCCCACGGATCGTAGGCTGCCGCGCTGCCAGTGTTGCCGGCACCGCCGTAGAGGGCATCGAAGTCGTCGTCACCACCGGGGGCGGTCGCCGCCGCGGCCCTGGCCGCATCGGTGTCGGCGCTGCGGGCCGGTGCGGATGGCGGCGTGGCCGGCGCAGGTGCGGCAACCACGGCTGTTGCCGGTGCGGCATCGACCGTAGCGGTATCGGCGGTGGCGGCAGAGGCCTCGGCGATGGTGCTGGCCGGGACCACGGTGCTGGCTGCGGGCGCATCGCTGCGTGCGGGCTTGCCGGCGCAGGCGGTCAGGGCGGTGGCCAGGACGATCAGGGGGAAAGTGCGTACGACGTTCATGTCAGCTCGCAGCAGAAGTAGCGTTGAAATCCAGGTCGGGCGACAGCCGGTAGGCTGCGCTCAGCTCGTTGTAGCCGGCCGGCGCGCCGGAGACTGCCAGCGGGTGACCGCTCTTGCGCGCACGTGCGGCCAGCTCGGCCAGCAGCGCCAGGCCGGCGCTGTCCACGCGTTCGACCTCACCCAGCTCCAGCCGTGACAGCTTTGCCGGCAGGGCCTGCAGCTGCGGCCACAGCGCGATCACCGCGGCACGGTCGAGCACCCCGCGCAGGCGCAGGGTGTCGCCTTCCAGCAGCGCCAGTGCGTTACTTGCCATTGCCCGCGGGCCCGGCCTGCATGCTGCCGCTGTGCAGTTCGTTGGCCACCTGCTTGATGCCCTTCTGGCGCAGCGGGGTGTCGAACTGGTTGCGGAAGGTCTGCACGTAGGAAATGCCTTCGATGTTGACGTCGAAGATCTTCCACTGGCCGTTCACGTTGCGCATCCAGTACTCGACCGGGGTCGGTTCGTTGCCAGCGCGCACCAGTTCGGTGCTCACGCGCACGCCACGATTGCCCGGCAGCGGGCTTTCACCCTTCAGGCGGAAGCTCGGCTTGCCCTGGATGTTGAGCAGGGTGGAGCCGTAGCGCTGCATCAGGCTGTCGGCCATGGCATCGGCGAACAGCTTGATGTCGGCGTCGGAGGCGCCGCGGGCGTGCGGGCCCAGCACCAGGCGCGCGGCGTAGTCGCGGTCGAAGGTGCGGGTCAGCTCGCTGTCGATGTAGCTGCGCAGGCTGGCCGGGTTGCTGGTGAACTCGCTCTTGCGCTGCTGCAGCGTGGACAGGATGCGGCTGCTGGCATCGATCACCACCTTGCCGGCCTGGCTCTGCGTTGCGGCAGCGGCCGGCGCAGCGGCCTGGGCCTGGGCCAGGAACGGGGTGGCCGCCAGCAGCGCCGAGGCGAGCAGGGCCGGGATCAGTTTCATCTTCATGGTTGCGGTTCCGTTGCAGGCGCCTGCGCGCCATCGTTGGGCTTCTGAGCAGCGCCGCCACCGGCACCGCCACTGAACATGTACTTGCCGACCAGCTGGATCAGGTCCACCGCTGGCTGGGTGAAGACGATCTCGTCACCGGCCTTCAGCACGTCCGGATCACCGCCCGGCTGCAGACCGATATAGCTCTCGCCGAGCAAACCGCTGGTGAAGATGCCGGCCGAGGTGTCCGCCGGCAGGTCCTTGACCTTGCTGTCCATGCGCAGGGTGACGATCGATTCGAACTTCACCGGGTCCAGGTCGATCGAAGCGACCTGGCCGACAGTGACGCCGCCGATCTTCACCGGTGCCTGCTTGCGCAGCTGGCCGACCTGGGAGAAGCGTGCCTTCAGGTCGTAGCCTTCGCTGCCCCAGCTCCAGCGCTGGTTGGTCGAGGCCACGGCCAGCACCATCAGCGAGGCCAGGGCCAGCAGCAGGAAGGCGCCGACGGAAAATTCGAGTCTGGGACCGCGGATGGCCATGTGGATTACCTGATCGAGTCGTTGTGGCCGCGCGCGCCTGCGCACCGCCGGTGGAGGGGTTAGGTGAACAACATTGCCGACAGCACGAAGTTGAACATCAGCACCAGCAGTGAAGCGTTGACCACCGCACGGGTGGTCGCCACCGAAGTGCCTTCAATGGTCGGCTCGGCGTGGAAACCCACATAGGCGGCAACCAGCGCGGCGGTGCCGCCGAAGATCGCCGACTTCAGCATTGCCACGCCGAAGTCGTCCCAGAAGTCCACGCTGTTGCGCAGCGCCGACCAGAACACGCCATTGTCCAGGCCCAGCACGTGCACCGCTTCGAAGTAGCTGGCACTGATTGCAAGCGAACAGAAGATACCGGTCAGCAGCGGCACGGTCAGCACCGCCGCCCAGAAGCGCGGCGCTACCGCCTTGGCCACCGGGTCGATCGCCATCAGCTCCAGCGCCTTGATCTGGTCGGTGGCACGCATCAGGCCCAGTTCGGCGGCGATCGAGCTGCCAGCGCGGCCAATGAACAGCAGCGCGGTCAACACCGGTGCCAGTTCGCGGTACAGCGACAGCCCGAGCAGGGTCGACAGTGCGTCGGCCGCACCGAAGGTGGTCAGCGTGCGGTAGCCCTGCAGGGTCAACACCAGGCCGACGAAGGCACCGCCGACGGCGATGATCGGCAGCGAGCGCGCACCGATCTTGTAGATCTCGCGGGTCAACTCGGCCAGGAAATCACGGGTCGGCAGCGAACCGCGCAGCACGGTCAGCGAGAACAGGCCGGCACGACCCAGCGAGCGGGTGGCTTGAACGAACGGCATCAGGCGACCCTCGCGCGCGGCGCGGCATCGAACGGGATGGGGCCATCGGGCTGGCCGTGCAGGAACTGCCGCAGCAGCGGGTCCTGGCTGGACTGCAGTGCCTCGGGCGTGCCCTGGAACACGATGCCGCCATTGGCGATCGCGATCACCTGGTCGCAGATCGGCAGGGTCTCGTGCACGTGGTGGCTGACGATGATGCTGGTCAGGCCCAGGCTGTGGTTGAGGCGCTGGATCAGGCTCATGATCACCCCCGAGGCGATCGGGTCCAGCCCGGTCAGCGGCTCGTCGTAGATCATCAGCGGCGGGTCCAGCGCCAGTGCACGGGCCAGCGCCACGCGGCGCGCCATGCCACCTGACAGCTCGCGCGGCCAGGCATCGGCGGCGGCCAGCAGGCCCACCGAATGCAGCTTCATCTGCACCAGCCGGCGCAGCACGGCGGTCGGCAGGCGGGTGTGCGTACGCAGCGGCAGCGCCACGTTCTCGGCCACGGTCAGGTCGGTCAGCAGGCCGTTGCCCTGCAGCAGCACGCCCACGCTCTTGCGCATTTCCAGCAGCGCGCCGCTGTCATGCGGAATCGGCTTGCCGAACAGGGTGACCTCGCCGGCGACCGGGCGCAGTTCGCCGGTCAGCGCCGCCAGCAGGGTCGACTTGCCGCTGCCGGACGGACCCAGAACGGCGGTGATGCTGCCCTTGGGCACCTGCAGCGACACGTCGCGCAGGATCGTGCGTCCGCTCCGGTCGATGCGGACGTTGGATAACTGCACCAGACTGGAGGTGGAAGCCGACATGGGCACCATTAACGTTTTTTAGACATCGAAGGATCGGGCCCGTCGGCTGAACATAAGCAGACTGGACGGTGCAGTATTGTTGCACGACAAGCCTCGGCGGAGGCCGGGACAATCGGCTGGCGTCCCGGAACAATCCGTACCGCTCGCGGCCCAGCCATTGAATACTGCCTGCCGTCCTGCACACTGTGCATGATGAGTGACCCAGGCAGCGATTTCCGCCTCTACCATTCCAACTCCCTGGACGTGCTGGCCGCGCTGCTGGCGCGCAATGTGCGTGCGCCCGTTCCTGGCCAGCCGCTGCTGGCACCGGAAGTGGTGCTGATCCCGCAGGTAGCGATGCGGCGTTGGCTGCAAGCGACACTGGCCGCCGAGTTCGGTGTGGCTGCGAACCTCGAATTCCTCACCCCGGGTGAGTTCGTGGCGCGCGCGCTGAAGGCCAACGTCAGCGGCGAGCAGGACGACCTGGACGCGGCCGGCCTGCATTGGAAGCTGTACCAGGCCCTGCGCGACCCGGCGTTGCTGGCGCAGCCACCGATGCGCGCGCTGCAGTCCTATCTTGCCGGCGATGACGCATTGAAGCCGTGGGCGCTGGCTGGCGAGCTGGCCTCGGTGTTCGAGAAGTACCAGGCGTGGCGCCGCGACTGGCTGCTGCGCTGGTCGGCCGGTGCCGATCCGTCCGATCCGCAGGCGATCCTGTGGCGCACCATCACCCACGGCCACGACTATCGCGCGCGCCGCATCCAGGAGTACCTGGACCGCTTCGAAGGGGCCGGCCAACCCTTGCCGAAGGGCTTGCCACCGCGCATGTCTGCGTTCGCGACGCTCAACATCTCGCCCGATGTGCTGCGGGTGATGGCCACCCAGGCACGTGTTGGCGAGCTGCACTTCTATATGCCCACCCCGGTGCAGTCGTACTGGGGCGATCTGCAGACGCTGGCCGAGCGCCTGCGCAGCGGCGCGCCCGATCCCTTCGGTGAAGCGGCCGGTGAGAACCGCCTGCTGGAAGCCTGGGGTGCGGCCGGCCGCGACTTCATGGCGGTGCTGGGCAGCTACGAGGTGGTGCACCCGGCCGGCGAGATTGCGGCCTATTCCGATCCGGAGGAGGACACCCGGCCGACCCTGGATGAGGGCGGCCTGTCCGACAGCCTGCTGCATCGCCTGCAGCGCGATCTGTTCCACCGCCGCGCGCTGCTTTCGGGGCAGCTGCGCGACGGCCTGCGCCGCGACGACCCGAGCCTGCAGGTGCATGCCTGCCATACCCGCCTGCGCGAGCTGCAGGTCCTGCACGACCAGCTGCGCAGCCTGCTGCAGGACCCGCGCTTCGATCCGCCGCTGCAGGCGCGCGAGATCGCGGTGCTGGCGCCAGACATCGATCCCTACGTGCCGTACCTGGAAGCGGTGTTCGGTGGTCGCGGCGGGGAGGAGGAGCACATTCCGTATGCGCTGGCTGACAGCAGTCCACTGGCGGGCGAGCCGTTGGCCGATGTGTTCGTACACCTGCTGGGCCTGCCGGTCTCGCGTTTCGGCCTGAACGAAGTGCTGGACCTGCTGGCCAGCGCGCCGCTTGCCGAAGCGGCCGGTCTGGAAGCGGTGGACTTCGACCGCCTGCATGGTTGGCTGCAGCAGGCCGGTGCACGCTGGGGCCTGGATGCGAAGCACCGCAACCAGCACCAGGCACCGGCCGACGACGCCTACACCTGGCAGTTCGCGCTGGACCGCCTGGTGCTCGGTCACGCGACCGGCAGCGAGGCCGACCTGGCCGGTGTTGCACCGTGGATCGAGCTGGAGGGCGGCGCATTGGAAGCGCTCGACCGGCTGCTGCGCCTGTTGCGCGTGTTGGCGATCTACCAGCGCCGCCTCGGCGAGCTGCTGACGCCGGCGCAGTGGCGGCAGCGCCTGCTGTCGTTGCTGGACGCGCTGCTGCCGACCGCGCCCAGCTCGTCCAACAGCCAGCGTGCGCTGGAGCGCCTGCGCAAGCTGCTCAACCAGTTCGCCGACGATGCAGCCAAGGCCGGTTTCGAAGACGGTGTGCCACCGGAGGTGGTGCGTTCGCACTTCGCTGGTGCGCTGGGCGAGGCCGATACGCGCGCGCCGCTGCTGACCGGTGGCATCAGCTTCGGCCGCATGGTGCCGATGCGTCTGCTGCCGTTCCGGGTGATCTGCGTGCTGGGTCTCAATGATGGCGATTTCCCGCGTCGTGACCCGGCGGCCGGTCTCAACCAGCTCACCGCCGAGCTGGACACGCCGCGCCGCCGACCGGGCGACCGCTCCACCCGCGAAGACGACCGTTTCCTGTTCCTGCAGCTGTTCGCCGCCGCGCAGGAGGTGTTCTACCTCAGCTATCTCGGCGCCGATCCGCGCGATGGCAGCGTGCGCGAGCCGTCGGTGCTGGTCAGTGAACTGATCGATGCCGCCGCTGCGTATCACCTCGATCCGCCTGCTGCGGTCCGCGACTTCACCGTGCGCCATGCCTTGCAGCCGTTCTCGCCCGCCGCGTTCGGTGACGGCGACCCCCGCCGCTTCAGCTATCGCCGCCAGTGGCATCCGGCGGCCGGTCGCCTCACCGGCCAGCGCGGTGGACTGCAGCCCTGGTTCGACGCACCGCTGCCGCCGCCGCTCGATGACGCAGTGGAGGACGAGGTCGCGCTCGATACCCTGCGCCGTTTCCTGTGCGACCCGGCCGGACAGTTCCTCGCACAGTCGCTGGGCCTGCGCCTGGCCGACGATATCGAGGAGGTCGATGACCTGGAACCGCTGGTGCTGTCATCGCGCGGGCCGGAAAAGCGCAGCGTGCAGGCGGCGGTGGTGCGTGCCACGCTCAGCGGCGATACCGAGCCGTTGTACCCGCGGCTGCGCGCGCGTGGACTGCTGCCATCGGGTCCATTGGGCGAGCGCCAATTCGAGGGGGAGCAGTTGAAGACGCGCCCGTATGCCAGTGCGCTGCTGGGCTGGATGCAGGGCGAACCGCTGGAAAGCCGTCGCTACGAAGTGGACATCGACGGCGTGCGCCTGCACGGCCGCGTGGCTGATCGGCATCCTGAAGGGCTGGTGCGCCTGCGCGCCGGCACGCTCAATGGCAATGCAGTGATCCGCCAGGGCCTGGACTGGCTGCTGGCCAACGCCGCCGGCGATGCGTTGCCGCTGGTGCAGTTCCACGATGGCGGTGACGCCGGGCCCGGCCCGCATGTGCTGCCAGCACTGAGCGCCCCCGCTGCACGCGCGGCGCTGCGTGCGCTGCTGCAATTGCGCGAGCGCGGCCTGCGTGAGCCGCTGCGCTTTGCCCCGTATACCGGCTGGGTGCTGTACAACGCGCCAGCAGAAAAACAGCGTAGCGAAGGCTGGAAGCAGTGGCATGGCAGCGACCGCAGTTGGGGTGAATCCAGCAGCGACGCCTGGCAGCTGCTGCTGCGCGGTGCCGACCCGTTTGCCACCGATGCCAGCTATGCCGAGCTGCTGCGCAACAGCCAGGTGGTCTTCAGCGCGGTGCGCGAAGGCCGCACTCTCGGTACCGAAGCACGCCAGGAGGGCAACGCATGAACACCGCCATCGCTGATCAGGAAACCCAGCGTATGGCGGGCGATCCCTACCTGGCCCTGCCGCTGGACGGCATCCGCCTGATTGAAGCCAGCGCAGGCACCGGCAAGACCTTCACCCTGGCCACGTTGTTCACCCGACTGGTGGTCGAGCAGGGCCTGCGTATCGGCCAGATCCTGGCGGTGACCTTCACCGATGCCGCCACCCAGGAACTGCGCAAGCGCATCCGCGAGCGCCTGGCGCTGGCCGCGCGCCTGGTCGATCTGGAACCGGCCGAGGGCGAAGCGCCAGACCTGCGGTTGACCCGCGAGGTACTGCAGCGCCATCTACAGGGCGGAACCGAGAGCGCGGTCGCACTGAAACGCCGCCTGCAGGTGGCTGCCGACGAGATCGACCTGGCTTCGATCTTCACCATCCACGGCTTCTGCACCCGCGTGCTGCGCGAGCATGCACTGGAAAGCGGCCATACCTTTGATCCGCCGGAACTGCTGGCCAGCGATCGTGAACTGTTGGAGGAGCTGGCCGCTGATCTGTGGCGCGTGCATGCCAATGACCCGGCCACATTGGAGCCGCTGACCTGGCTGTGGTCCAACCCGGACGCGCTGGCCGCCGATCTGCGCGCGCTGCTGGGCACGCCGCCCCTGCACCCGTTGCCACAGCCGGTGACGCTGGCTGATCCACACCCGGCCTTGCAGGCCACCGCCGCCGAACTGCAGCAGGCGCTTCGCGAGCATGGCGAGCAGTTCTTCATCGACCTCTGCGATGCCGTCGACAACAAGTGGATCAACGGCGTGTCCTACAAGCTGGGCTGGCTGCACCCGCTGGGCCGACAGCTGCTGGCCTGGGCCGAGCGTGCCGACCCGCGCGAGATGCTGGCCAGCGAGCGCCTGCCGGCACTGCTGCCGGAGGTGCTGGCCGACAAGACCAACAAAAAGTTCCCCGATCGCACGCCATCGTCGCCATTGCAGGCGCCGTTGGCGCGCTATGTCGCGCTGCTGGCCGAACGCGATGCCTGGTTGCGTGGTACCGCGCTGAATTTCCTGCACACGCTTCGCGCCGAAGCCACGCAGCGCCTGCAGGCGCTGAAGCGCACGCGCCGGGTGCAGACCTACGACGATCTGATCGATGGCGTGGCGGTGGCGCTGGAAGGCCCGCAACGGCTGACACTGGTAAAACAACTGCGTGCGCAGTACCGCATCGCGCTGGTCGATGAGTTCCAGGACACCGACGATCGCCAGTGGGGCATCTTCCACACCGTGTTCGGCGATTCGCCGGAGGTGCGCGAACTCGGCCTGGCGCCGGCACTATTCCTGATCGGCGACCCCAAGCAGGCGATCTACGGTTTCCGCGGCGGCGACATCCACACCTACCTGAAGGCCAAGCAGGTGGCGCAGCAGGCGCCGGTGCTGGACCAGAACTTCCGCTCGCGACCGGCTGTGTTGCGCGCGTTGCAGGCGCTGTACGACAACGGTGGCGAAGACGCCTTCCTCGAACGCGACATCCAGTTCGAGCCGGTGCGGCCCGGTGGCGTGCGCATCGACGAGGACTACCAGCGTGATGGCCATGCCGCCACGGCACTCACCCTGCGCGTGCTGCGCAGTGGCGGTGACAAGGCGATGAGTGCGGACGCCTCGCGTGATGCCGCGACCCAGGCCTGCGTGGCTGCGATTCACCAGATCCTGGTCGAGGCGCGTGCGGGCAATGCCGTGTTGCGTGGACGCCCGGTTCAACCCGGTGATATCGCGGTGCTGGTGCGCTCGCATCGCGAGGCCACGCTGGTGCAGCGCGCGCTGGCCGCGGTCGGCATCCCTGCCGTGGCGGCCGGCAAGCAGAGCCTGTTTTCCACCCCTGAAGCGCGTGATCTCCGCGCGCTGCTGCTGGCACTGCTGCAACCGGCCGACGAAGGCCGCCTGCGTGCGGTGATGGCCACCGTGCTGCTTGGCCAGCGGGCCAGTGCGATCGCGGCGATGGAACGCGAGGGCGACCTGCAACGCGAGTTCCAGGCACAACTGCTGCACTGGCGTGAGCGCTGGCAGCGCGGCGGACCGTTCGCAGTGATCGCCGACGTCTGTGCTGCACAGGGCGAACGCTTGCTGGCGCTGATCGATGGCGAGCGCCGCCTGACCAATTACCTGCAGCTGGGCGAACTGCTGCAGGAAGCCTCGGCGCAGGCGCTGGGCATGCACGGCCTGCTGGATTGGCTGCAGGGGCAGATGGCCAGCGCCGATCAGGATGACGAGCAACAGCTGCTGCGCCTGGAATCGGATGCGCGCCGGGTACAGATCATCACCCTGCACAAGAGCAAGGGCCTGGAGTACCCGCTGGTGTTCCTGCCGTTCGTCGGCATCGACGGCGGCGCGCCGAACACGTCGTCGCACTGCACGGTGCATGTGGATGGCCAGCGCCAGCTGCACTGGAAGCTCGACAAGGACGAAGCCTGGGAAGCGGCCAGCAACCAACGTGAGCGCGAGCAGCGCGCCGAGGATGCGCGCCTGCTGTATGTGGGACTGACCCGCGCCGAACACGCGTTGTGGATCGCGGTGGGCGATCTCGCCGGGCTGGGCAGGACGCGGCTGGCGCCGTTGCTGGGCGACCTTCAGGCGCTGCGCGCCCAGGCCGACGTGCACATCGATGACAGCGAGACACCGGCCGCGCTGCCGCAGCTGGCAGCCGAAGTGGAAGGTGACCTTCCGGCGGTGCGTGCCCTGACCCGGCGCGTACCGCACGACTGGTGGGTGTACAGCTTCACCCAGCTGGCGCATGCCGACGCGGGCGCTGGCAGTGATATTGAAGCCGCCGCCACCGAGCTGCCGGCACCGGCCGCCGACGAACCGGCCGGCCCGGAACTGCCGCTGGAACCCGCGCTGCCGGAACCCGCTGCGGCGGCCGAGGACAGCGCAGCGGTCGACCCGCGCTTCATGGGCAGTCGCTTCGGCAACGTGCTGCACGAAGCGATGGAGAACGTCGACTTCGCTGCCTGGGGTGACTGGCAGCCGGGCCTGGAAGCCCCAGAGGGCCAGGCCGAGGTGCTGCGCAAGGCGCTGCACGACGAAGGCTATGCCGATGCCGACCTGGACGATGGCGTGGCGGTGTTGGTGCCGCTGGTGGGCCACACGCTCACCGTGCCGCTGCCCGAAGGCGGTGCGCTGCACAGCCTGGGTGAAGGCGAGCGTCGCGCGGAAATCGACTTCCATTTCGCCATCGAACCGACCACGGTGCCGGCGCTGTTGCAGGTGCTGCATGCACATGGGGTTTCCAGTACGCGTCGCGGCTTCGGCCAGCGCCGCCGCCTGGAAGGGCTGATGACCGGCATGATCGACCTGACCTACGTGCGCGAC
This sequence comes from Stenotrophomonas maltophilia group sp. Smal13, assembly GCF_030236855.1. NCBI lineage: Bacteria > Pseudomonadati > Pseudomonadota > Gammaproteobacteria > Lysobacterales > Lysobacteraceae > Stenotrophomonas > Stenotrophomonas maltophilia group sp. Smal13. The sequence continues at coordinate 7,465 of NZ_JASJSQ010000015.1, read as the reverse complement.
GGGCGCTGGTACGTGCTCGACTACAAATCCAACCGCCTGCCGGGCTACAGCCCGGACCTGCTGGCCATTGCCATGCGCCACAGCGAGTACGACCTGCAGGCGCTGATCTATACGGTGGCTCTGCATCGCTGGCTGCGTTTCCGCCTGGGCGCGGCCTATGACTATGAGCGCGACATGGGCGGCATCCGCTACCTGTTCTGTCGCGGCCTGGATGCCGCCGGCAACGGCGTGCACGTGGACCGCTTCCCGCTGGCGCTGGTGGATGCGCTGGATGCATTGTTCGCCGGTGGCGAACAGGCCCAGGCCGAACTGGCCGCACGTGCCCGTGGAGCCAGCGCATGAGCCTGCTGAAGGAACTGCACCAGAAGGGTCAGCTGCGCACCCTCGACCATGCACTGGCGACCAGCCTGCAGCGGCTGCGCGACGACACGCCCGAGAGCGTGGCGCTGGCGGCCGCCCTGGCTTCTCTGGCGGTGTCGCAGGGCCACGCTGCGTTCGATCCGGCACAACCGCAGCGGCTGCTGGAAGGCGTGCCCGAGTGGCCTGCTGCGCAGGGCTGGCTGGCGCAGCTGCGTGCGTCGCCCTGGGTGGCGACACCCGAGCAGGCCGATGCCATCGCCGAGGATGCACCGCTGGTGCTGGAAAACGGGCTGCTCTACCTGCGCCGCTATCGCGAGTACGAGCGTCAGCTGGCGGCCGGGCTGCAGCGTATCGGCCGGCATCCGCTGCCGGCACCGGACATGGCCGCGCTGGCACCGTTGTTCGCGCAGCTGTTCCCGCAGGCATCGGGCAGCGAGGATCACCAGGCACGCGCCGCCGGCGTGACCCTGCGCCATCCGTTGGCACTGGTCACCGGCGGCCCCGGCACCGGCAAGACCACCACCATCGCGCGCCTGTTGCTGCTGTTGGCGGCACAGGCCCGGCACGCCGGCCAGGCGCTGCCCGAGGTGGCGCTGGCCGCGCCCACCGGGCGCGCCGCAGAACGGATGGCCGAGAGCCTGCGCGTCGCCGTGCAACGCCTGCAGGAACAAGGACTGGACCCGGCGCTGTGCGCGACTTTGCCCAGTACCGGCACCACCCTGCATCGCCTGCTCGGGGTGATTCCCGATTCACCGCGCTTCCGTCACCACGCCGACAATCCGCTGCCGGTGGATGTGGTGGTGGTCGACGAAGCCTCGATGATCGATCTGCCGATGATGGCCAAGCTGGTCGATGCGATCGCCAGCGGCACCCGGCTGATCCTGCTCGGCGATCCCGATCAGCTGCCGTCGGTCGAGGCCGGCGACGTGCTCAGTGCGATCCTGCGCGCCAGCGGTGATGGCATCGGCACCCGCGCCGATGACGCGCAGGCACTGCATGATCTGCTGCTTCCGGCCACGCTGCAGCCGCAGGCGGCACCACGCGCCTTCGCCGGGCGCCGCGTGCAGCTGCAGCGCGGCTACCGGCAGAGCAATGCGCTGGACCTGGCACCGCTGGCCCATGCCGTGCGCGAGGGCAACAGCAGCACCGCGCTGCAGCTGCTGCGCAGTGGTGAACTGGCCGGCGTGCATTTCCACGAAGGCGAAGCCGATCCGCTGCGTGGCCAGCGCGAGCACCTGCTGGGCCACTGGCGCGCACTGGCCGATGCGGCTGATCCAGTGCTTGCCCTGCAGCAGGCCGGGCGCCTGCGCGTGCTGACCGCGCTGCGCGAAGGCCCGCAGGGCGCGCGCGGGCTCAACAGCCGCATCGAACAGCTGCTGGCCGGCAACACCCCCGGCTACTTCCAGGGTCGCCTGCTGCTGGTCACCGAGAACAGCTACCGTCATCGCCTGTTCAACGGCGATATCGGTATCTGCCTGCGCGATGGCAGCGGCGCGATGGTGGCCTGGTTCCCCGGAGACAGCGTCGACCAGCCACGCGCCTTCCACCCGGCCGCACTGCCCGCGCACGAAAGCGCCTTCGCGATGACCGTGCACAAGGCACAGGGCTCGGAGTTCGATGAAGTGTGGTTGCAGCTGCCGCGCCAGGACAGCCGCGTGCTGTCACGCGAACTGGTCTATACCGGCCTGACCCGCGCCCGCCAGGTGCTGCATGTGGCCGGCAGCGCCGATGTGCTGCAGGCCGCATTGAAGCGCCACGCCAGCCGCTTGGGTGGTCTGGCCTGGCGGCTGGGTGCGGAAGCAGTGGCCGAAGCACCGGCGCGTATTGAACAGCCCACCGTGCAGGGCACGTTGTTCTGAAACGGGCGCGATGCGCCCCTGTAGAGTCGAGCCATGCTCGACTGCGCCGCAATAATGTAGAGCCGAGCCATGCTCGGCTGATGGGCCATGGAGTCGAGCATGGCTCGACTCTACAAAAGAGCGTCCTGATCGCTTCGGGGTTCATCCACGCATTGCGTGGATCTACGCGATCAGTACCAGGCCATCCGGGAACACGATCGCCGCTTCATCGGCACTCACGTCGAAGAAGCCCACGCCGTGCTTCTCGGCCAGATCCTGCACGCGGCCATGCGCGCGCTCGGCCACCGAATAGGCGAACGCGCCGTAGATCACCTGACTACCGATGCTGTACTCGGTCACCTCAGCACGATCATCGTCGTCATTGCTCAACGGCCCGTTCATTGGCGGAAATTCCTGTGCCATCTCCGCGAACCACGCCTGCAACGCGGGACTGCTGACCGTCGGGTCGTCGTACTCGTGGCGTTCGTTCCACTGCGTCTGCTTCTCGAACCAGGCGATGAAGGCCGCCGCCTCACGTGGAGCGGTGCTGGCCTCGAACACCATCATGTCGTAACTCATTGAACCGTCCTGCGGGCGTGGTGAAAGGCTGCCGGGCGTCGCCCGGCGCTAGTGCTCATTATCAGGCCGATGCAGTGTTGGCATCCGCCAACCCCGGCGCCAATGCCTTCGCCTCCGGGAACAGCGCGAAGCGCAGGCCGATCAGACCCATCAGGGCTTCATCGCGGGCCTTGCAGGCCGCAACGCTGCCCACCCGGCCCAGCGAGGTATCCAGCCGCTCGCGCAGCGCTTCGGCGGCAACAATCGGTTTGCGCGCGGCAATCTGCCGGCGGTAGTGCACGGCGATCTCTTCCAGGATGTGCTCGACCGCTTCGCGGCTGCGCTCGGGCAGTTCCAGCCGTGCGCGACGCAACTGCAGGATGTTCAGGCCGATGCGCGCCTCGTTGAGCATGTCCACCGAGGCGATGTCGCTGCCCTCGGGCGTCGCTGCCAGGCGCGGTGCGAGCAGGCCCAGCAGGTCGAGCATGCGTGCGGCGAAGCGCTGGCGGTCCTGCTGGCCGCGGCCTTCGGCGGCTTCGGCCAGCGTCGTCCAGCCCTGCCGCACCAGCCGGCGTGCGGTCCACTCGGCACCCACCGAGCGGAACAGGCGGGTCATCACCACCGCAAAGCCAATGCCGATGAACATCGCAATCGACGAGTTGAGGAAGGTCTGGATGTTGGCGCTGTAGGTGTTCTGCAGGCTCAGCAGCGCGGCCAGGTTCACCGTCAACGGCAACGCGAACAGCGCGCTCTTGGGGTGGTGCAGCATCAAGCCCAGCGGCAGGAACGCCACCGCCAGCACCAATGCCAGCAGGCCGAAGTCGTGCACCGCCGGGAACACGCCGAACAGGTACACACCAGCCACCACCGAGGCGACCATCGCCCACACCAGGAACGACACCATGCTCGGTGCCGGGTCGTCCTGTGCAGCGAAGAATGCAGCGGTCACCGCGGCCATCATCGCGCCGTTGCCACCACCTTCCCAACCCAGCGCGATCCACAGCACGCAGTAGCTCATCAGCGCCACGCCGGCACTGAGCGCGGAGAACAGCGCCATGCCGTAGTCGACGTGCTTGTCGGCGGCCACGCGTTCGGTGCGGATGCGGTAGTGCGCGCGGTCCAGCGGCGCGGTGCCGTGGTCGATCGCGTGCTGCAGGGTGCGGCAGTCCTGCCACAGGTCCACCAGTTCCTCCAGGCGCAGCAGCAGGCTGGCCAGCTGCAGGTGCTGCAGGTCGCGGTCCACCTGCGGCTTCAGTGCGCTGATGCGCGCGCGCAGGCGGGCGTATTCGCTGGCGTTGGTCGGCCCGTCCAGCCAGTCATGGATATCGTCGACCAGTGCCGGCAGTCCTTCCGGCAGGGCCTGGCCATCGCTGCGCAGCGCGCTCAGGCGGTCGGCAATCGAGGACAGCACCGGCAACAGCAGCAGCATGCGCTCGCGCAGGCGCTCCATCGACACCGCCGAACCGGCATGGCGTGGATCATCGCGGCGCAGGAACTCGATCAGCGCCTCGAACTGCACCAGGTCGGCGGCGAGCCGGTTGCGCGGCGCGTGTGCGCGGCCGCGTTCGAGGATCTGCCGGCACCACTGAGCCGCGTCCTCCATCCAGTTGCCGATGCGGGCGCGCAGCATCGGGCGTACCGAGGCCGGGAACAGCAGCGAAGCAAACAGCACTGCCACCACGGTGCCGAGGATGATCTCCTCGCTGCGCGCCACCACGGTGTCGAAGATGGTTTCCGGCGAGGTCACCGCCGGGAAGCCGATGAAGGCGGTGGTGTAGCCGGCCAGCAGGAACGCGTAGCCGCGCGGTCCGCGGTTGAGCAGGGCCATGAACAGGCACCCGGCCAGCCAGATCGACATCGCCGCGCTCAGCACCAGCGGCGTTTCCACCAGCGCCGGCAGCACCAGCAGGGTGGCCAGGCCGGCCACCAGGGTGCCAACGATGCGGTACACGCCCTTGGCGCGGGTTGGGCCCAGCAGCGGCTGGCTGACGATGTACACCGTGCCCATCGCCCAGTACGGGCGCGACAGGTTGCCGGCCATGGCGATGTACAGCGCGGCCACCGCGGCCAGGTAGGTCTTGATCGAGAACAGCCAGGCCTGGCGATCGGTCAGCGCGTTCATGGCTTACTTCGCCGAGGCCTGTGCGGTGGACGGCGCGGGCGGGGCAACCGATGCCTGCCAGCCACCACCCAGCACCAGGAACAGGTGGATCTGGTCGCGCGAGACCTGCGCTTCGGCGGCGGCCAGGGTGGCATCGCTGGTGGCCAGGCTGCGGTCGGCATCCAGGCTGGACAGGTACGGCGTGCGGCCGCCCTGGTACAGCCGGCGGTTCTGCTCGGCGGCCAGTGCGGCCTGCTCCTGCGCGATGCGCAGCGACTGCAGCCGGCGCAGATCCTGCGCATAGCGGTCCAGCGCGGTCTGGGTCTCGCGCAGTGCTTGCAGCACCGTGTGGTCGAACTCGGCCAGGGCCGCATCGGCACCGGCTTCGGCAGCGTGGATGCGTGCGTGCGTGCCGGACGACGGCAGCGTCCACGAGATCAACGGGCCGATCGACCACTGCTGGGTCATCGGCGTGCCGAAGTCCTCGAGCAGGCCGGCGGCACCGAGCGAGGCACCCAGGCGGATGTCCGGGTACAGCTCGGCGGTGGCGACACCAATCCGCGCCGTGGCCGAGGCCAGCTTGCGCTCGGCCTGGCGCACGTCCGGGCGACGCTGCAGCAGTGCACGGCCATCACCGACCGGCAGCGGCTGCGCCAGGCTGGGGGCATGTGCACAGTCGATCACACCGGCCGGCAGCTGGCCCGGGGTCTGCCCCAGCAGCGCGGCCAGCGAATAGGCGGCGGCCGAGCGCTGCGCCTGCAGCGGCGGGAGTGCAGCTTCCAGCAGCGCCACCTGGGCATTGGCGCGGGCCAGTTCCGGCGGCGTGCCGCGGCCGGCCGCGATCAGGCGCTCGGTGACCGTACGGCTGCGCTGCTGCAGCTGCAGCGAATGCTCGGCCACGTGCAGTTCGTGGTTGGCGTGGCAGATTTCCAGATAGCTGTCGGCCACCTGCGCGACCACGCTGACCTGGGCCAGATCGCGTGCCGCGGCGACCGACTGCTCGTCGGCACGGGCCGCTTCGGCGCCGCGCTTGAGCTTGCCGAACAGGTCGAACTGGTAGCTGACCGCGAACTTGCCATCGGCCAGGTTGATCACCGGCAGCTCGTGTTCCTGCAGGAACGATTCGGCCGACAGCTGCGCGCGGCTGACCCCGGCCTCGGCCTCGTACTCGAAGCCACCGGCGTCCAGCGCCTGTTCGTACACCGCCGCCGCACGACGCAGGTGCGCATCGGCGGCCTTCAGCTCCACGTTGTCACGCAGCGCCTGGGTGATCAGGCCATCCAGCACCGGGTCGTTGTACAGCGACCACCAGCGGTCGGGCAGCGCCTGGTTGGCGGCGATCTGCGGGTTCTGGGTATCGATGAAGGCGGCATTGGCCTGCGGGCGCTTGAACGCCGAGCCCTCCGGCAATGCATAGTCCGGGCCGACGGTCCTGCACGCGGCCAGGCTGGCCAGCGCGACGATCAGGCCGAGACGGGGCAGGGCGGCGTTCACAGGCCCGCCTGTGTCGGCGCGGTGCCGGCCTTGTCGTTGTGCGGGTGGCGGCCGGTGTCCACGGTTACGGTGGCGGTGCGGCCGGCGATCAGTTCCACGCCCTTGGGCACCTCGTCGATGGCGATGCGCACCGGGATGCGCTGGGCCAGGCGCACCCAGTCGAAGGCCGGGGTCACGTTCGGCAGCAGGGTGCTGCCATTGCTGCGGTAACGGTCCTCGATGCCGGCGGCGATGCTTTCGACATGGCCACGCAGCGGGGTCGATTCGCCCATCAGGCGGATGTCCACGGCTTGCCCCGGGGCCACGCCACGCAGGCGGGTTTCCTCGAAATAGCCATCGATGCGGAACGAGCCGGTATCCAGCAGCGCCAGCACCGGCTTGCCGGCCACCACGTAGTCGCCCACGCGCATGGTGCGGTCGTTGACCCGGCCATCGGCCGGTGCGCGCACCTCGGTGCGCCCCAGGTTGAGCTCGGCCAGGTCGACCGCCGCCTGTGCGGTGGCCAGCGCGGCCTGTGCGGCCTGCAGCTTGGCGCGGCGTACTTCGGCGTCCTCGGCGGCGACCAGGTCCTGCAGGCTGCGGTCACGGCCGATCTCGCGGCGCAGCTGTGCCACCGAGGCCTGGCGCTCGCCCAGGCTGGCCTTGGCCTGTTCCAGCGCGATGCGGTAACGGGCACGGTCGACCACGAACAGCAGGTCACCCTTCTTCACCGCCTGGTTGTCGGCCACCTGCACTGTTTCCACCAGCCCGGATACGTCCGGCGCCACCTGCACCACGTCGGCGCCGACATGGGCATCGCGTGTCCACGGCTCATCCATGTAATAGACCCACAGCTGGCGCAGCACCAGCAGGGCGACGATCACGGCTGCGCTGGTGAGCAGCACCGGCAGGGTCTTCTTCACGATCTTGTTCACGATTGCATCCAACGCAGGAGGTGGAACAGCAGGCCCAGCACGATTCCGTACAGCGCCAGGTTGAACAGCGCCGGGTGCCATACATGGCGATAGGCGCCGGCACGCTGCAGCAGCGCGTGCAGGCCGCTGTTGACCAGATAGGCCAACAACATCAACCCGAGCAGGGTCGGGACGAACACTCCGTGGAGACTGAATTCACC
>NZ_JASJSQ010000159.1:0-3620 GCF_030236855.1 Stenotrophomonas maltophilia group sp. Smal13 | reverse complement strand
GGGAGTCTCCTTGCAGGGTGGGGGATGGTGCGGCTCAGGCCGCGACCAGGTGCGCCAGGGCCTGGCGCAGTTGCGGCAGCGGCAGGGTCTGCAGGCGCAGGCCGTTGCCGCCGATCACGGTGGGAATGGAGCGGATGCCGAGGGCCGCGGCTTCGGCACGGTCGGCCTGCACACGCCGGGCTGCTGCGTCGCTGCGCATGTGGTCAGCGAAGGCGCCACGCGGGTGCCCCAGTGCTTCGGCGATATCCAGCAGTACTTCGGCGTCGCCGATGTTGCGGTGCTGGTGCAGGTGTGCCCACTGCACGGCATCGAACATCGCGCCATGGGCGTCGTTGCCACCGAGCATGCCGGCGGCCTGGCAGGCCAGTGCGCCGAGCCAGCCGGACGGATACTCGAAGTCCTGTGCGCGCATGCCTTCGATATCGATGCGCGCGGTGTCTTCATGCGCGGCGCAGTCGGTCCAGTGGCGCAGGATGATCGCCTTGGCGCGCTCCATCGAGCCGAACACCTCGACCATCTGCGCGCGCGAGTCCTGCAGCACGAAGCTGCGGTGACGCACCTGGATGCCGAGTTCGGCGGAGACCTGCTGCAGGCGCGGGGCCAGCACGAAGCACCAGCCGCAGACCACGTCGTGGAAGAAATCGACCACCGGCGCGGCGGTGGCGGGGGAAGGAACGGAAGACATCTGCCTGCCATCGGTGAGAGGGGAGGCGGCAGATTAGGCAGCGCGGCGCGTCTGAAACAGCACGCCGCGGGCAGCTCAGTTTTCGCTGGCGGTTACGAATCCAGGCCAGCGCAGCCGGGCAGCTCGGCGTGCAGGAAATCGATGAAGGCACGCACCTTGGGCTGCAGGTGGCGCGAGGTGGGGTAGACCGCATGCACGAAGCGCGGCGGATAGCGGTGGTCGGGCAGCACCTGCTGCAGTTCGCCACGGGCCAGCGCCGGTGCCGCCAGGAACGAGGGCAGGGCGCCGATGCCCATGCCGGCCACCAGCAGGTCGCGCAGCAGCAGGCTGTTGTTGACGGTGACGCGCGCCGGCAGGGTGATCGTCACCTGGCCGTCGGGGCCGAGCAGCGGCCAGCTGCCGGGCGAGTCGGACAGGCTGTAGGCCAGCACGCTGTGCGTCTGCAGATCGTCCACCGCCTGCGGTGCCGGATGCTGCCGCAGGTAGGACGGGGCCGCGCACAGCACCTGCTGCAGCGAGGCCAGGCGGCGCGCCACCAGCCGCGAGTCATCCAGCTCGGCACGCAACCGCAGCGACACATCGAAACCTTCGCCCACCGCATCAAGCAGGCGGTCTTCCATCACAAGGTCCAGCGACAGCTGCGGATGCTGCTGCAGGAAGCGTGGCAGCAGCGGCGACAGCGTGCTCAGCGCGAATGATTGTGGTGCATTGACGCGCAGGCGCCCGGCCACGTCGCCGCGCTGTTCGGCGATGCCACGCTCCAATGCATCCAGCTCGTCGAGCAGCCGGCAGCATTCGCGGTAATAGGCGTGGCCGGTCTCAGTCAGGCTCATGCGCCGCGTGGTCCGCTGCAGCAGCACCACGCCCAGGTGCGCTTCCAGGGTGCGCAGCTGCTTGCTCAGCCCGGCCGGTGACATGCCCAGGTCTTCGGCGGCGCGGGCCAGCCCGCCGCGTTCGACGATGCGGCGGAAGGCACGCATCAGGTTGAAGGAATCCATGCCGGTCCCGGGCGCGATGAGGGCGCCATTGTAGATCCAGGCCATGCGTGATGCGTGGATGTGGCAAGTGCGGTGCCCACCAAGGTGGGCATCTACCAGGGGCACGGGTTGCGCCGTTTGTTCAAGCCGGCGCCCCATACGCGGCGCCAGCATGCAGGCCCCTTACTTTCCGGATTGCCCATGAAGCACTGGATGCTCCGCCTGTATGCCCCGTTGTTCCTGCTGGGTTTCGTTGCCGTCGCCGTCGCCTGGGTCGGCCACCTCCACGGCGACCCACTATGGCTGCTGGCCTTGCTGGCGGTTGCCATCGCGGTCTCGTTCGCTGCCGAACGTGCTTGGCCGTATGACCCCGCGTTCAACCACGACCACGGCGACAGCCTGCGTGACACCCTGCATGCGCTGGTCAACGAGAGCCTGAACCTGCTGTCGATCGCGGCGGTGCCACTGCTGGCAGCCATCATTCCGTGGCAGGCCTGGCCGCTGCAGTGGCCATTCGCGCTGCAGGTGCTGCTGGCCGTCATCTGCGCCGATCTCGGCATCACCCTGGTGCACTACGCCAGCCATCGCATCGGCTGGCTGTGGCGGCTGCATGCGGTGCATCACAGCGTGACCCGCATGTATGGCTTCAACGGTCTGATGAAACACCCGCTGCACCAGGCGGCCGAAGCGGTGGGCGGCGTGCTGCCGCTGCTGCTGTTGGGCCTGCCGATGCCGGTAGCCGCGGTGCTGGCGTTCGCCATTGCCATCCAGCTGCTGCTGCAGCATTCCAACGTGGACATGCGCCCCGGCGTGCTGGGCCGGGTGATGGCCTGGGCACCGCTGCATCGCTTCCACCACATGCGTTACGGCACCGCCGGCGACGTCAACTTCGGCCTGTTCCTGACTTTCTGGGATCACCTGCTGGGGACCGCCTTCGATGCGCCCGGCTATCGGCTGCAGCAACGCGACCTCGGCATCGGCAGCCAGCCGGACTATCCGCGCGATTATCCCGGACAGCTGCTGGCGCCGTTCCGCGAACTGCCGCATGGCGAGGTGCCGGAGCTGCCGGAAGGTCTGCGCAGGCGCGGATGATGGGGCGTGTCAGGCCGCGTGCAGCTGCAGGCCCTGCAGCTGCGCGGCACTGATGCCGAACATGCGGCGCAGGCTGCGCGACAGATGGGCCAGGTCAGCGAATCCGGCCGCGTGCGCGCTGTCGGTCAGGCTGTGCCCGCGCAGATGATGCATCAGTGCGCTGCGCAGCCGTTGCCACAGCACCCAGCCGCGCAGGGTCACCGCCAGATCGGACTGGAAGCGTCGATGCAGCTGGCTGGTCGACAGATGTGCCGCCTCGGCGATATCGGCGGCTGGCACCGGCCCGGGCAGGTGCTGGGCGATACGGGACAGCGCGGCTTGCACGCGGCGGTCCAGCGGTTGCGGGCGGCTCAGCCGTGGCAGCCAGTCGTGCAGCGCCAGCGCGTTGCCCGGCAGCGCGTGCAGGTGCTGCTGGATCTGTTCGGGATCGGCATGCGCCGGTTCGAGGAACACCGTACAGCCCGCTTCCGGCGCCGACAGGATTGCGTGCGGCTGGAATGACGGCAGCCACAGCCGTTGGCCCTGCTGCCGCACCCCATCAACCTCGACCTGCCAGAGCGCGCCGTCGCTCAGCAACAGTTGATGGGCGTAGTGCGCGTGCGTATCGCTGCCACCGGCGTGGCCCTGCAGCACGGCCACGTGAGCCTCCAGCAGCAGCGTGCCATTCCAGGGCAGGGCGGGAGAGGACATGGAGGAATTGTAGATCCACGCCATGCGTGGATGAATCTCCATCGAAATCGATTGATTCGACGATTGATCGAAGAACATCCACGCATGGCGTGGATCTACTGCAGATTGCCGCGAATTGTCCAAGGCGGGGTGGGTCCGGTTGCGGGGGCGTGAGCGCCATGGATGGCGCGACCGAG
>NZ_JASJSQ010000158.1:0-3734 GCF_030236855.1 Stenotrophomonas maltophilia group sp. Smal13 | reverse complement strand
TGCTGGACAGCGCCACCTGCATCCAAGCCAGACTCTTGTCGATCTGCTCTTCCGGTGCCTGGTCTTTTCCGGCTAATCAGGCATTTCTACGTTTTCAGCCAGAAACTCATAAGCGCAACCTCAGAAGCTCTCAAACTCAGGCTCGGTGCATCCAGAATAAATCACTTTACAGCCATCGCTCCCCTGTTTTAAGCACGCATCCACAGCCATCTTACTCGCAGCATCAACAGATGCCGCACGCGCAAACGTGGAGCCACCAAATCTTGCATCACTGGGGGATACGAATGCTGCGCATTGATTATTGAACTCCAATACCACCCTGCAATCCGTAGCCCCCCGCTGTGCGCAATTAGCAAGGGACTCCGAAGCCGCATCCCTCTTCTTTCGCTTACCGAGAGCCACGCCGACATCGCCCCCCTTCGCTAAAGCGATGGCCCCCCAAGTCTTGATCCAACGCCCTGTCGCAACAGGCGACGCTTGGCCTGCTCCAGTGGTACCACCTGGGATGGGAGCACAGCCGCCGACTCCCTGACCGCCAATTGGATACTGACCAGGAGGACACCTACCTTCTGCATTGGCCGTCTGTGGCAATTGGCAGGCAATGATTCCCACACCCAGCAGGAGTACTACACCTGAATAGACACGAATTGACTTCATTTCCGGCCTCTAGTTCGAAGCTAAGCCTTTACGACCAGTATCAGAATTGCCTGACCCAACTGTGGAGTTGCTGCCAGTGACTACGACATTGCTCCCAACTGAAGTCGATCCACCCGATTGACTGCCACCGCTCGTCGACGGCTTGTCCGGCGTGTAATAACTACCCGACGGCTGCCCGCTCGGACCCGGCGCCTGCGCAACAGGGCTGCCACCTATCCGCGAATATGCCATGAAGCTACCCAAGGTGCCCTGGAAGAACATGGCCGCCATTGGGGATAGTCGGAAGAGTGTCCGTCAGGATCAAGCCCACGCCCCCCCTTCTGCGCCGCGCAGCGTGACCCGCAATGCTCGTCGCCAAAGTCCTCATCGACGGAAAAGCGCCTGCGCTTGAGGGCCAGATGCATCAGCATTTTTGACGCGCACGCAGCCTACTTCCAGTAGGTGTTGCTCGTCGAACGGGACTTGGCTTGTTCACCAGCGCCTTTGTTCAGAACGAATCCGACGCCAAAATTACCATGTCCCAGACGAGGGAAACCCCATACAACTGCACTCAGGTGATTAGTGAAGACACCTAACCCTACCAACTAGATCAGCTGCTCCAGCTCGCCGACAAATGAGATGGCCTGCTTTTCGGCAGGCCATCTCCATCATGCAAAGGCCGATTCAAGAATCTCACCTGTGATTCGACTGACATAGCTCAGAAAGATTCAAATATTGGCTCAGCACAATCCGTGTACAACACCTTGCATTGCCCTCCACCGTTCTTCGCACAGTAGGAGAGAACCCGACTTGTCGCCTCCTCTCTTGAGCCGGCGACTGAAATAGAAACTATTCCCTTACTGCTCGGCTCAGGGTCAGCATATGCGACGCACTGGTTCTTGTACGTTGTATCGATCTTGCAGTCTTTCGCTCCATGTGTCGCGCACCGAGCAAGCGCTTCTGAGACAGCCTCTCGCTTGGAACGCCTTCCAACGGAAGCCCCCATATCGCCCGTGCTTGCCGCCCCCGCAATAGCCCCCCAAGTCTTGATCCAACGCACAGTAGCAATGGGGCCGCTCTGGACGCCACCGGTACCAGAGCCCGGAATAGGTGCGCATCCACCTACGCCCTGACCACCAATGGGGTACTGCCCTGGCGGACAACGCCCTTCCGCTCTCGCCTCACCCGTCACAAACAAACATAGGAGCAAGCCGACAAGAATGAGAGGAAACATGTATTTCACACTTCTACTCCGTACGCATGGGGCTATTGATTGCCGGGATGTGCAGCTCTGAGACCGGTTTCGGCAACCCTGGAGGATTCCGACGACGGAAGGGTTGAACGTGCGGTCGCATGTCGATCATGCGCACCACTGTCCTGGCCGGACTGCCCCTTCTCCGGAGCGGCCGGCGTGTAGTAACTACCCGGGGGCCCGGCGCCTGCGCAACCGGGCTGCCACCTATCTGCGAATATGCCATGAAGCTACCCAAGGTGCCCTGGAAGAACATGGCCCGGGTCTTGTCTTCCTGCAATCCAGGGTCATCAGAATCTTGATGCCATCAATGCTGGACAGCGCCACCTGCATCCAAGCCAGACTCTTGTCGATCTGCTCTTCCGGCTTCTGATCCTTGCCAGTGACAACGTGGGTGATCAGGCCCTTCACGTCCTCGGTCAGGAACTCATGAAGATCGCGCCCGAACATGCCCATGCTGGTGGCAACGGCCACAATCAACGCTGCGCGCGCCATGTTGGTTACCAGGACCATCATCGAGTCGCGGCTGCGGCCGGTGATTATCCGGTAGTCTTGCGGCCCTTTTCCACAGCGCAGCAAACGGGCATCCCGCCCCCTAAGAAAGATGCGCCTTTCGCATCGCATTCTGGATGCCGTCGTTCTCGATCAAACTTCTCGGCGTGCAGCTTCTTCAGCCGCAGGCTCTCACCCCAGACTCTCGAGTCGCTTGGCGTCAAGTGCTTTCATGCCACCAAACTTCCTCACCGCAGGTCGGAACGACGCCTTTTCACGTCTAATCCCCTTGCCATTGAGGATTGGTCTCCAAGCCGCCTCGCACTCAATCCCGGGGCGATGCGAGATCCAGCATCTGATCCGCTGTCACTCATCCTTCCGCCACCACGCACCCGAGTTACGGAAGCCGATTCGCCTCTACACCAAACGCCCGAGTCAGCGCGCAACTACCGGGCACCTCACCATTTCGACCTGCCTGACATTAAATCTTCCAGATTCTTTCCATAAAGGACTGTGCCAGGACGCCAGTCGGACGACCACAGACTCGCGATAGGATTTTTAGAATTCCTCGAAGATCGGCTCAGAGCAAGCGGAATAGACGGCAGCACAATCGCTCCCTCCTTTCGAGGCACAGAGGCGGGAGGCAAACTCTGTGGCACCCTCGATCGTTGCACCGGTACCAAACTGCGTGGTTCCACCTGTGCCCGAGCTGGCGACAACGGCGGCCACGCATTGATTCTTATATGTAATTGTAACCTTACATCCCACTCCGCCGGATTCAGCACACTTCCTCTGCGCTTCCTCAGCGGCCTCCGTCTTCCGTACCCGCCCTGTTGAGGAGCCAGAGGCGCCCGACGGCGCCAATGATATTGCGCCCCAAGTCTTGATCCATTTACCCGTCGCTCTGGGCCCACTGGTAGCTGCACCTTCGCCTCCAGGAATCGGGGCGCAACCACCGACTCCCTTCCCTCCGATCGGGTACTGCCCAGGAGGACATCGCCCCTCAGCCTGAGCCTCAAGGGCCGATGTGGCGAACATGAACACCAACGGCGCTAGCAAATGGATCATTCTCATCAGGCAACTCTCCTTACACAGACAACGCGCATCTCCGCGAGCTAAATAGGTGCCTTGGCAAATCGGCCTGTATCCGACGGCGTATCGGCAACATGTGGAGATCCAGTTGATCTACCCATCTGCCCCACTCCGCTTGCTCCATGCCCGGTGCTCCCCTTCTCTGGAGCCGGAGGCGTGTAGTAACTACCCGGCGGCTGCCCACTCGGGCCCGGCGCCTGCGCAACCGGGCTGCCACCTATCTGCGAATATGCCATGAAGCTACCCAAGGTGCCCTGGAAGA
>NZ_JASJSQ010000157.1:0-4319 GCF_030236855.1 Stenotrophomonas maltophilia group sp. Smal13 | reverse complement strand
GCATCGAGCAGGTCAACCAGACCGTGGTGCAGATGGACGAGACCACCCAGCAGAATGCTGCGCTGGTGGAAGAAGCCACCGCTGCCGCACGTGCAATGGAAGACCAGGCCGTGCAGCTGGGTGAAGCCGTGGCCCGCTTCCGGCTGGCATCACAGGGCACGACGGCCATCCCGGCACGCCCGCTGGCGGCACCGGTACCGCGCCAGGTCGCAGCCGCCGCACCGGCCTCAAAGCCGGTCCCGGCGCGTACGCTGCGCACGGCGACGGCCCAGCCGGCGCTGGCCGCAGACGGCGACTGGCAGGAGTTCTGATGTACCCCGGGTCGGATCCCTTTCCTCCGGGAAAGGGATCCGACCCCTGACGCATGGAAAGTGATGCAATTCTCACTTCATAATCGGGCACAGTGGCCGATATCCCCATCGAGCCTCGCGCCAACGCGTGCTGGCGCCCGCCCCTGACCGTAGATTCCATGTCCGACGGCAACGACACTGCAGTGCATGATGTCCACGCGGCTGATGCCGCTGACGAACGTTTCCTGGTCCGTAATCCGCGCCAGCTGCGGCAGCTGTTGCGATCGCTGATCGACCAGCGATCACTGATCAATGCGCATATCGACGGCCGCGACCGCTCGTTCCCGACCGCGCTGCTTGAACTCGACGAGGACGACGACACCCTGCTGCTCGATGGCAGCCCGCAGGAGGCGTCCAACCGCGCCGCCGAACAGGCCGACCATCTGCTGTGCTTTGCCCAGCTCGAACGCGTGTTGGTGCGGTTCCGCCTGCAGGCACTGCAGCGTGTGGACAACGACGGCCACGTCGCCTTCCGTGCCCCTCTGCCGATTGAACTGGTCCATCTGCAACGACGTGAGATGTACCGGCTGGAGACCCCAGTCACCGATTCGCCCCAGCTGCTGATCCCCGCCGGCGAGAGCCGTGCCGAAGCGCTGTCGATGCGGGTGGTGGACATCAGCGGAGGCGGCCTGGCGGTGGCCGTACCTACCGACTGCGCGGTGTTCAGCCTGCAGAAGCGCTACCCGGCGATGCTGTCGCTGCCCGACGGCCCCGACCTGGAGATCGAGCTGGTCGTCTGCAACCTGCTGCCGCAGCGCCAACCCAATGGTATCGAGATCAAGCGCGTGGGCATGCGCTTCGACATCCTGCCGCGTGGCGCCGACAGTGCCATCCAGCGCTACATCTTCCGCATCGACCGCCAGCGCAAGGCGCGCCGCAACGGCGAGCTGTAAGGCCTCCCGACCGGTAGTGCCGGCCGCTGGCCGGCAATGACCGTATCCACATTGTTGCCAGGTTGCCGGCCAGCGCCCGGCACTAGCGCTTCCCGTGTAGATCCACGCCATGCGCGGATGCCCCCATCTTCCCCGGTAGATCCACGCCATGCGTGGATGCCTTCCCCCGGCACCTAAAGTCCCCCGACGAGGGGCCGATATCGAGCCTGACACCGGGACTTCCGGCAGAACCAGGACCCCTCGATGAACGACAAGACCAGCTCCGCCGCCAGCGCCGGTGGCGAATTCCTCAGCTTCACCCTCGGTGCCGAGCACTACGGCGTGGACATCCTCAAGGTCCAGGAAATCCGCGGCTATGACGCGGTGACCCGGGTCCCGGATGCACCGGACTACATCAAGGGCGTGATCAACCTGCGCGGCACCATCGTCCCGGTGATCGACCTGCGCCTGAAGCTGCGCCTGGACGATGCCCGCTACGACGCCTTCACCGTGATGATCGTGCTGAACGTCGACGACCGCGTGGTCGGCATCGTCGTCGACAGCGTCTCGGACGTGATCCCGCTGTCGGCCGAGCAGATCCGCCCGACCCCGGAATTCGGCGCCGCCGTCGATACCCGCTTCATCTCCGGCATCGGCACGCAGGACGACCGCATGCTGATCCTGCTCGACATCGAGACCCTGCTGGACAGCGCCGACATGGGCCAGGCCAGCGTCGTTGAAGACGCCGCTGCCTGACCGAACGGACCTGCTTCACGTTCTGGTCACAAAACCCTTCAGTTCCCTCCGGCAGTGCCGATAGGGGGACAGAAGCCGGTCGCGCAGGAGCGCGCAGGACCGGAACGACCATCACCATCCCCGGAGATACACCTCGATGAAGTCCCTGCTTGCGTTCGTTTCGGCCGCTGTCCTGGCCACCACTGCTTCCGCCGCGTTCGCCCAGTCGGCCGACATGATCCCGCCGGAACTGGCACCGCGCTCGGTCGGCAAGGACGGCATGGTCTGCGGCAAGGTCGAGAAGGCCCGCTACGCAGAAGGTTCCGAAGGCCAGCCGACCTTCCTGTACATGGGCGGCGCCTTCCCGCGCCACACCTTCTCGGCCCGCATCGCTGGCGAGAACCGCGGCAAGTTCTCCTTCCCGCTGGAAACCCTGGAAGGCAAGACCGTCTGCGTGATCGGCAAGATCCAGCGCGACGCCTCGCGCGCCGAAATCGAAGTCAGCTCGCCGGCCGGCCTGAAGCTGGCCAACATCAAGTAATCCGCTGTCCGTCGAACCACGCCGGACCTGGTGCCGGCGTGGTTTCTGCTGCAACCGGGCCCGATGCCCGGGCGCGTCTGCCTTAGGAGCTCGCAACGCCCATGCCGTGGATCAACAACCTGAAACTGATGCCGAAGCTGCTGCTGACCTTCGGTGTCCTCCTGCTGGTGATGCTGCTGCAGGGTATCGTCGCCTATCGCGGCCTGCACTCGCTGAACAACGTCACCACCGAGCTGGCGGGTTCTCGCATGGAGAGCATCCGCATGGCCGGCGAGATGCGCGGCATGCTGGGTGAATACCGCAACGCCGCCTACCAGCAGCTGATCCGCGCCAGTGACGACGTCAAGGCTGATGCACGCAAGCAGACCGTCGAGCTGCGTACCAGCATGGACAAGTCGATCAAGGACTATCCGAAGCTGGTCGACAACGCACAGCAGAAGAAGCTGTTCGACACCTTCGCCAAGGAATGGAAGGACGCCCTGGCCTCCTATGACAGCGTCACCGAGATGCTGGAACTGGACCTGCCGGACGACGCCATCGATACCTTCGTCGGCGAGACCCGCACCAAGCACCGCAAGGCCGCTTCGGCGCTGGAAGCGCTGATCGCCGAAGACAACCGCCTCGCCCGCGCCTCGCGCGAAGAGGCCGAATCCACCTACTCCGCCTCGGCCGTGCTGACCGCGATCGCTCTGCTGGGCGGCGCCGCACTCGGCCTGGTGCTGGTCTGGCTGTTTGCCCGTGCCCTGGTCGGCAGCGTGCGCGGCGCCGTCTCGGTTGCCAACGATGTGGCCGGCGGCAAGCTCGATGGCCACATCGACGTCAGCCGCCAGGACGAAGTGGGCGAACTGATGCAGGCGATGCAGCGCATGCAGCGCGACCTGCGCGAGCGCACCGAAACCGACCAGGCCATCGCCCGCGAGAACCTGCGCATCCGCACCGCGCTGGACTACAGCTCCACCGGCGTGTACCTGACCGACACCAGCAATACCATCGTCTACACCAATCGCGCCCTGCAGCAGACCCTGAGCCAGTACCAGGACGACGTGCGCCGCGACCTGCCGGACTTCGACGCGCAGGCCTCGCTGATCGGCAAGCCGGTCACTGTGCTGGAGCATCGCGGCGAGATGGACCAGACCCTGCTGGGCAACCTGAAGGCACACGGCGTCGCCCGTCGCCCGATGCAGTACGGCGATGCCCAGTTCGCCCAGGTGGTTTCCACCATCCGCAATGAAGGCGGCGACACCGTCGGCTACGTGGTGGAATGGCGCGACCGCACCCAGGAAGCGCAGGTGGAAGCCGAAGTGGCCCGCGTGATCGCCCAGGCTGCTGCCGGCGACCTGTCCGGCCGCATCGATTCCAGCGACAAGGAAGGCTTCTTCCTGCAGCTGGCCCAGCAGATCAACGGCCTGCTCGACGCCAACGCCGGCAGCATCGAACAGATCTCCGGGCTGCTTGCCGCACTGTCGCAGGGTGACCTGACCGTGCGCATGCACGGCGACTACCAGGGCGTGTTCGCCCGTATGCGAGACGACGCCAACGCCACCGCCGCGCAGCTGAGCGAGATCGTCACCCGCATCAAGCAGTCCAGCCGCGCGATCAGCTCGGCCGCCGGCGAGATCGCATCGGGCAACAGTGACCTGTCGCGCCGCACCGAGCAGCAGGCCGCCAACCTGGAAGAAACCGCCGCCTCGATGGAGGAGCTGACCTCCACCGTGCGCCAGAACGCCGAGCATGCCCGCCAGGCCAACCAGCTCGCCATCGGCGCGCATGGCGTCGCCTCGCAGGGCGGTGAAGTGGTCGGCCAGGTGGTCACCACCATGT
>NZ_JASJSQ010000156.1:0-4421 GCF_030236855.1 Stenotrophomonas maltophilia group sp. Smal13 | reverse complement strand
CTGCTCCCCGCGGTGCTTACTTCTTGTCGACCGGCTTGGTCTCAGCCGGTGCTTCGGCCGGGGCCGGAGTGGCGGCCGGAGCCGGACGCGCCTTGACCACACGCACGCCACGCGCCTTCATCCAGGCGTCGAACTCTTCGGCGGTCATGCGCTTGCCGTTCTGGCTCATGTCGAAGCGCCAGGGCGTGTTGTCGAATTCGGTCTGCGGCTTGTAGGCCGCCGGATCGTTCGGCTTCACTGCAGGGGCGCTCGGAATGGCCTTGGCGATGTTCTGGCAACCATCGATGCGCAGGCGCTGCAGCACCTGGTCCAGCGACTGCGACGGATCGTAGTTGCTGCTCAGCACGCCGGCCGGCATGCCCAGCTGGTTGCCACGGATGTAGAGCTCGTCGGCCACCGGCGCGATGGTCGTGGCCGGCAACGGCAGCGGCGAGGCGCTGGTGTTGACCGAGCAATCGACCGCAGCGTGGGCGGCGGGAACCAGGGCCAGCGCCAGGAAGGCGGCCGATGCAGAGCGCAGCATGAAGGGCATCCAGGAAAGGAAGTGACGCGGCGAGTTTAGCAATGCCGCGACAGCTTTCAAGCGCCACTTTCAATGAATACGGCAACTCATTGGTTTTACGGATAAAAACCCGACGAACGGTTGTTCCCGGACCGACGGACACACGGATTCCGGGCCGCAGAAACAACAAGACCCGGCCGAAGCCGGGTCCTGCTGTGTCCTACTGGCAGAGCGTCAGAACTTAGTTCTGGACGTTCAGCTCGGTACGACGGTTCTTGGCGCGACCTTCCGGGTTGTCCGAACCATCCGGGTTGGTGTTCGGAGCAATCGGACGGCTCTCGCCGTAGCCGATCGGGCCGACCAGGCGACCGGCGTCAACGCCGTTCTTGGTCAGATAGTTGTACACGGCGGTAGCGCGACGCTCCGACAGCTTCTGGTTGTAAGCGTCGGTACCCTTCGAGTCGGTGTGACCGGCAACTTCAACGCGCAGATCCGGGTAACGCTTCAGGATCTCGGTGGCTTCGCTCAGGATCGCCACGGCGTCCGGACGCAGGTTCGACTTGTCGAAGTCGAAGTTGACGCCCTTCAGGTCGATGGAGACCGGCACCGGGCAACCGTCCGGACCGATGGTCTGACCCGGCTGCGAGTTCGGGCACTTGTCGTCGCAGTTGTTGACGCCGTCACCGTCGTCATCCAGGTCGGCGCAGCTCGGGGCAACCGGAGCCGGAGCCGGAGCAGCCGCGACCGGAGCCGGGCCCAGCGGGATCACGACGCCGACCGAAGCCAGCACGTCACCGAACCAGTCTTCCTTCGGAGCGGCAACGCTCTGGTCGTCGAAGTCAGCGCGGTAGGCCACTTCGGCGCGGACAGCAACGCGCTTTTCGAAGGTGGTCTGCAGGCCGACGCCCAGCTTGGCGGCAACGTTGCCGTCCTTACGCTGGCGCGGACCGTTGGCATTCAGCGCCGGGTACTCTTCTTCCGACTTCTGGTAGCCCAGGCCACCGACGATGTACGGGTTCCAGCCGCGGCCTTCCTTGATGAAGTGGCGACGCAGGTCCAGCGAGACGCCGTACTGCGACCAGTTCAGGTCCTTGTTCGAATCGAAGTTCGGGTTCTGATAGTTCAGCTCACCGTCCAGCGACCAGTTCGGGCTGATGAACTTGCCCAGGCCCAGGGTCACGAACGGAGCGTCATTGGTCAGACGGTCGCTGTCCTGGAAGTTGAAGCCGGCCGAACCGGTCAGGTACCAGCGGTCATCGAACTCCTGCGCCGAAGCTGCCTGGGCAAAAGCCAGGCCGCCCAGCAGCGCGGCAGTAAGGATCTTCTTGTTCATTGAGTACAGCTCCTATTTCGGGGGTATGAAACCGGTAGAGGCATGGGCCAGCACAAGTGCGTCGATGTACGACAGCCGATTCAGCACGCCACCGCCGCGAACATTATGCTCAGGCGGGTGAAGGCCATGTTAACAGCCCCGTAACATGTGAAGTGTTGCGCCCGACCGTCCGCCGGTCCGACGTTGAAACCCTATACAGGATGATGAAAATCCGCAAGACCCTCACGCTGCAAGGGTTTGACGGGGTTTAGGCGGGGAAAACGACATATTGCGCGGCGCGCTGCATCAAACGGTTCAGCGCGTCTGCGGAAACGTGAGGAACCTTATGATGGAGCCACGAACCCAGCCGGAGCCGTGATGAAAGCCGTCGCCCTGAGTCGTGAATCCGCCCCTGCCCTGTGCGATATCCACCTGCCTCCGCCGCTGCCTCCCCGGGGGCGTGACCTGCTGGTCCGGGTCGAGGCGGTTTCAGTCAACCCCGTCGATGGCAAGCAGCGTGCCAGCACGGATCCGGCCACGCTCCAGGCACCCCGCGTGCTGGGTTGGGACGCTGCCGGCGTGGTCGAGGCAATCGGCGACGAGGCGAGCCTGTTTGCCTCCGGTGACGAGGTTTATTACGCAGGCGATGTCACCCGCCCCGGCTGCAATGCGCAGTACCACTGGGTGGATGAACGCCTGGTCGCGCGCAAGCCAACCACGCTGGATTTCGCTGAAGCCGCAGCGCTGCCGCTGACCACGCTCACCGCCTGGGAGCTGCTGTTCGAGCGCATGCCGCTGCGGCTGGACGATCGCCGCCACGCCGGCCAGCACCTGCTGGTGATCGGCGGTGCGGGCGGGGTCGGCTCGATGGCAATCCAGCTGGCCCGCCATGCGGGTTTCGAGGTGATCGCCACGGCGTCGCGCGAGGCCTCGGCCGACTGGTGCCGGCAGATGGGTGCCCGGCACGTGATCGACCACCGGCAACCACTTCAGGCCCAGCTGCAGGCGCTGGGCATCGACACGGTGCAGGTCGCACTCAACCTGGCCGACACCGATCACTACTGGGACGAACTGGGCCTGCTGCTGGCGCCGCAGGGACATGTGGGCCTGATCGTCGAGCCGCGTGGGCCGCTGCGCATCGGCGATCCCTACAAAGCCAAGTGCATCGGCATCCACTGGGAGTTCATGTTCGCGCGCTCGCGCTTTGCCACTGCCGACTGCATCGAGCAGCACCGCATCCTCAGCCGCACGGCCAGCATGATCGATGCCGGCCAGCTGCGCGGCACCCTCAGTGAAAGCCTGGGCCCGATCAATGCGGCAAATCTGGACATCGCGCATCAGCGCCTGGCCAGCGGACGCACGGTGGGCAAGCTGGCGCTGGCAGGCTGGGGCGACTGAGCCAGGCTGGAACGCCGATGTAAAGCCGAGCCCATGCCCGGCCGTGCGGTCTGATCGTAGCGTCGAGCGTGCTCGACTGATTCATCAGGAGCAGTCGAGCACGCTCGACGCCACTGTAGCGGCGGATTGGTCGGCATCTGTATCTATGGAAGTGAATAAATCGGGATTACGGTGGGAACAGATTCCCCTCCCCCGAGACCGCCATGCCCACCGCCCTGCCCTTGCGCCTGCTGCAACTGATCACCGGCCTGTTCCTGTACGGCTTCGGCGCCTCGCTGATGATCCGTGCGGCCATCGGCGTGGCGCCCTGGGACGTGCTGTCGCAGGGCATCGCCGCGCAGACGCCGCTGTCGTTCGGGCTGGCCACCAACGTGATCGGTGCGCTGGTGTTGCTGCTGTGGTGGCCGCTGCGGCAGAAACCGGGTGTCGGCACCGTGCTCAACGTGATGCTGATCGGCCCTTCCGCGCAGTTCGGGCTATGGTTGCTGCCGCCGGCAGTCGGCCTTGGCTGGCAGCTGGCAATGTTCTGCGCCGGCATGCTGCTGGTCGCGCTGGCCACCGGCCTGTACATCGGCGCCAGGCTTGGCCCTGGCCCGCGCGACGGCCTGATGACCGGCCTGCATGCCCGCACCGGCTGGCCGATCTGGAAAGTGCGCAGCCTGATCGAAGGCAGCGTGCTGCTGCTGGGCTGGTGGCTGGGCGGCAATGTCGGCCTCGGCACCCTCGCCTTCGCCCTGCTGATCGGTCCGCTGTGTGGTGTCACGCTGGGCTGGTTCGGGATCGGTCGCACCCCGGTAGTGCCGGCCGCTGGCCGGCAGCCGCAGTCCCCCTGATCTGCCCAGGATGCCGGCCAGCGGCCGGCACTACCGCCCCCGGAGTTCGGGGACAGCGCCGCAGGCGCGGGGGCGTGGAGGCCGGTAAGTGGGGCCCGCGGTTCGCGCAGCGAATTGCGGGAGCGACAGCACGCATGTGCTGAGCGTACCCGGCCAGCGGCCGGCACTACCCCCCGGAGTTCGGGGGCAGCGCCGCAGGCGCGGGGGCGTGGAGGCCGGTAAGTGGGGCCCGCGGTTCGCGCAGCGAATTGCGGGAGCGACAGCACGCATGTGCCGAGCGTACCCGGCCAGCGGCCGGCACTACCCCCCGGAGTTCGGGGGCAGCGCCGCAGGCGCGGGGGAGTGGAGGTAGTTAAGTGGGGCCCGCGGTTCGCGC
>NZ_JASJSQ010000155.1:0-4697 GCF_030236855.1 Stenotrophomonas maltophilia group sp. Smal13 | reverse complement strand
CTGCGAACCCTGCCCCTCCCACGCCGCTCGGCGCTGTCCCTGGCCGCACGTGCGGCGTTGCTGCCCACCCTGCTGATCGCCACCGCCGCACACGCCAACGATGCACCCGATGGCGCCCGCCAGTTGCCCACCGTGAACGTCCGCGCCGACAAGACCGCACCCACCGATACCTACGCCGGCGGCCAGGTCACGCGCGGCAGCGGCGTCGGCCTGCTCGGCGAGCTCGACTTCATGGACACGCCGTTCAACACCACCCGCTACACCGCCGAATTCATCGACAACATCCAGGCGCCGGACCTGGTGCGGGTCATCGCACTGACCGACCCCAGCGTCTACAACAGTGGCTCCAGTGGTGGCATCACCGACTACTTCAACATCCGCGGTTTCGGTGTCGCCTCGTCGGATATCGGCTTTGGTGGCCTGTACGGGCTGATCCCCTACTACCGCGTCACTCCCGAACTGGCCGAGAGCATCGAAGTGCTGAAGGGCCCGTCCGCGCTGCTCAACGGCATGCCGCCCGGTGGCTCGGTGGGCGGTGCGGTTAACGTGGTACCCAAGCGTGCAGGCGACACGCCGCTGACCCGCTTCACCGCCAGCTACGGCAGCGACGCGCAGTGGGGCGGTCACCTGGATGTCGGCCGCCGCTTCGGCGCGGACAAGCAGTTCGGCGTACGCCTCAATGCCGTGCATCGCGACGGCGACACCGCCACCGACCACCAGCAGCACAAGACGCAGCTCGCATCGCTCGGCCTGGACTGGCGTGGTGAGCGCTCGCAGGTGTCGCTGGACCTGTTCAGCAGCCGCGACCATGTGGATGGCCTCAACCGTGGCGTCTCGCTGGCGCCCGGCCTGGCCGTGCCCCGCCCGCCGAAAGCCAGCACCCTGTTTGCACCGGACTGGACCTTCAGCACCGTCAAGGACCAGGCCGCCGCACTGCGCTGGTCGTTCGACATCAATGACCACCTGCAGGCGCATGCCAGCTACGGCCACGGCCATACCGATTTCGACTCCATCGCCAGTGCCACCACGCTGATCACCAACACCGCCGGCGACTTCCGCAACAACTTCGCCCACCAACGCTTCATCTACAGCAAGGACACCGCCGAAGCCGGATTGTCGGCGCGTTTCCGCACCGGCGCGGTCGATCACGCGCTGGCCATCAGTGCAGCCTGGTACCAGCACGACCAGAAGTTCGGCTTCAAGCGCAACCTGCTGGCCCGCGATTGGGTAACCAATATCTACAACCCGCAGTGGGGCCCTGCCATCGACCGCAGCTTCAGTGATGCGTCGCTGCCGAAGACCGCGGAAGTGCGCACCACCAGCTTCGGCATCGCCGATACGCTGTCCTTCATCGATGATCGTGTGCAGCTGACCCTGGGCATCCGTCACCAGACCGTGCTCAGCGATACCTTCGATGGCGGCACAGGCAAGCGCACCGCACGCTACGACGCCAGCGCCAACACCCCGGCCGGTGCACTGCTGTTCAAGGCCAGCGACCGCCTGTCACTGTATGCCAATTACATCGAAGGCCTGAGCCAGGGCAGCACCGCCCCGGCAACCGCCGCCAACGCGGGCGACGTGTTCCCGCCGTTCAAGACCCGCCAGCGCGAGGTCGGTGCCAAGCTCGACTTCGGCCGCTTGGCCAGCGCATTGAGCGTGTACGAGATCGAAAAGCCCAGCTCCTATACCGATCCGACCACGAATGTCTTCTCGTTCGGAGGCCAGCAACGCAATCGGGGCGTGGAATGGACCGTGTTCGGCCAGGCCACCGAACAGCTGCGCGTGCTCGGCGGCATCGGCTGGCTGCAGCCGAAGCTGACCCGTACCCAGGGCGGTATCAACGAAGGCCGGCTGGCGACGGCCACACCGCAATGGCAGGGCAAGCTGGGCGTCGAATGGGACGTGCCGACCGTTGCCGGCCTCACCCTCACCGGCAACGCGGTCAGCCTGTCCAAGGGCTACATCACTGCTGACAACAGCCAGTGGGTGGCGGGCCGCACCGTGTTCGATCTCGGTGCCCGCTATGCGACGCAAGCGGCCGGCCATCCGCTGGTACTGCGTGCCACCGTGCAGAACGTGACCAACAAGGCGTACTGGGCGGGCAGCCTCGGCTCGGGGCTGGGTACGCCACGCACCGCCCTGCTGTCGGCCACCATCGATTTCTGATCCTCGTTTCAAGGGCGCCACGCCATTGCGCGTGGTGCCCTGGAGAAGTGCTTTGACCGTTTCCCGTACCGCCTCCGTGCTGGCCTGGCTGCCCCTGGTCTCACGCATCATCGCCGCGTTGTTCGGCGGCTATGTGCTGGCCGCACTGTGCAGCATCGCGGCACTGGCGCTGCCCATTGATGGTCGCCAGGCCGTGTTCACTGGCATGCTGGCCAGCTTCCTGCTGTACGCCGGCGCCGTGGTCTGGGTGTTCGCGGTGCGCTCGGCGTGGCGCGCGTGGCTGGGCCTGCTCCTCGTCGCGTTGCCCTTGTGGTTGATCGCACAGACGGTCGGCAACGGAGGCGCTGCATGAGCAAGGTCGATCGCACTCCGAAGCCACGCGGCATCCGCCAGACCATGTCCGACCTGCATATCTGGGTGGGGCTGCTGGCCGGATGGATCCTGTACGCGATGTTCCTCACCGGCACCGCCAGCTACTTCCGCGACGAGCTCTCGCGCTACACCCGCCCGGAAATCGCCACACCGTCCGTGTTGCCGGACGCCGCTGTGGTTGCGCAGCGTACCGTCACGGCAATCATGGCCGACACGCCTGCGGCCAGCCAGATCAACCTCAGCCTGCCGAGCACGCGCATGCCGTGGGTGTCGGCGATGTGGGCCAGCCCGGGCGGGCGTGGCCGGCATGGCTTCGACTCGGGCCTGTTCGACGCCAGCACCGGTGCACCGCTGCAGGCACGTGACACCGGCGGCGGCGACTTCTTCTATGCCTTCCACTTCAACCTGCACTACATGCCGGCGATGTGGGGCCGCTGGATCGTCGGCCTGTGCGCGATGTTCATGCTGGTCGCCATCGTCAGCGGCGTAATCACCCACAAGAAGATCTTCGCCGACTTCTTCACTTTCCGCTGGGGCAAGGGCCAGCGCTCTTGGCTGGATGGACACGCGGCGCTGTCGGTACTCGGCCTGCCGTTCCACTTCATGATCACCTGGAGCGGCCTGGTGATGCTGGCGGTACTGTACATGCCGTGGGGCCTGGCCAAGCTGCCGGACAAGCGCCAGCAGGCCGAGGTCGTCAGCGAGATGCGCCTGTTCCTGCCACCGCAGAAGGCCGCCGGCCACCCTGCTCCGCTCACCAACGTCGGTGCACTGGTGCAGCAGGCCGAGCAGCGCTGGGGAGCCGGCGCGGTGGGCAGCGTGCAGGTGCAGAATCCCGGCGACGAGAACGCACGCGTGGCCGTGGTGCGTGCGCAGTCCAGCCGTGTTTCGACCACCCCGAACTATCTGCTGTTCGACGGCAGCGGTGGGCAGCTGCTGCAGATCAAGGAACACTCGGGCGTTGCCGCCGATACCCAGGGCGTGCTGTATGGCCTGCACCTGGGCCGCTTCGCCGATGCCACTCTGCGCTGGCTGTACTTCATCGTCAGCCTGGCCGGCACCGCCATGGTCGGCACCGGGCTGGTGCTATGGACGGTCAAGCGCCGCGCGCAGCTGCCCGATCCGCAGCGCCCCTACTTCGGCTTCCGCCTGGTCGAGCGTCTCAACATCGCCACCGTCGCCGGCCTGTCGGTGGCGATGGCGGCCTATCTATGGGCCAACCGCCTGCTGCCCATCACCATGGACGGGCGCGCGGCGTGGGAGGTGCATGTGTTCTTCCTGACCTGGGCGGCCATGTTCGTGCACGCCACTATGCGCACACCCAAGCGTGCATGGATCGAACAGTTCCTGCTGGCGGCGTTGCTGCTGGCGCTGCTGCCGGTGCTGACTGCGGTGACCACGCTGCATCCGCTGTGGCGCACGCTGGCCGCGGGCGACTGGGCATTCGCTGGCACCGACCTGACCCTACTGGCATTGGCCGCCCTGCACACGCTGCTGGCCTGGCGCACCTGGCGGCATGCGCCGAAGGTGAAGCGTGCACGGCCGTCTGCCGCGTCACGCACTGCGGCACCGGAGGCCAGCGCATGATCCACGTCATTCTGTTCGTGTTGTCGCTGGCCGCGTTCGCCTGCCTGGCACTGGCGATGGAACGCCATCAGCGGGACGTGATGCGGCGTGTGCTGAGCGCGCAGGCAACCCAGCAGCTGCGCGCGATTGGCTGGGCACTGCTGGTGTTCAGTACCGTGTTTGCCATGCGCGGGTTGGGCGTGGGTTTCGGTCTGGCTGCGCTGTCCGGTCACACCAGCGTTGCCGCGGGCGTGGTGGTGTTGGCGATGGTGGTGCATGGGCGGTGGAATCGGTAGATGCCCACCTTGGTGGGCACCCATACACCACGGCGCCAACCAAGGTTGGCGACTACCAGGCCTTAGGAGCGTTGCTTTGGTAGCTGCCCACCTTGGTGGGCGCCGATGGAAGCCAGCGCCAACCAAGGTTGGCGACTACCGGGCCTGAGCGGCGTTGCTCTGGTAGATGCCCACCTTGGTGGGCACCGATGGAAGCCAGCGCCAACCAAGGTTGGCGACTACCAGGCCTTAGGAGCGTTGCTTCGGTAGATGCCCACCTTGGTGGGCACCGATGCATCGCGGCGCCAACCAAGGTTG